>JAAXWY010000009.1 GCA_013334745.1 Coriobacteriia bacterium | reverse complement strand
GGCCGAGGCACTGCTGGCGGCCAGGCCAGGCGACAACCTCGGCCGGGGCGCCCTGCTCTGCCCCGGCGCCCAGCGCGTGGTAGACCAGCTTGCCGAGCGGCGAAAGAGCTGGCCGGTCGCGTACACCGCGGAAGATCTCCTAGCCACCTGGCGCGGTTCCGATCGCCTGCTGTGGCGCCTGCAGACCGGCGACGACCGCGACGGTGGTGCGGTCGCGTCGCCGGCGCTCGGCGGTGAGGCGCGTGAGGCGCCGCTCGCGGCTCTCGCGAGCCTCTGCGGCGGGGGATTCGGGCGTGGGCATGCGGATGGAAGGCCTTGTCTACGTCCGGGGTCAGTGTGCTAGACAAGTATACGCGCGCGCCCATGGATAGGGTGCACGCGGTTGGCGTACGGTCACCTCGTAGGGCGGTCGAATCGCTAGAATGTCTGAATCGGCGTCGACTTCCAGGGAGGTCTGCATGTACCGCTCGGCACGCTCGGACCGTCCGTGCGCATCAAACGTGGGCCTCGGCGTCGCGTGCGCACTGGTCGCAGTCCTCGCCCTGTCCGGCTGCAATCAGGCGCCGGCGCTGCTCAAGGTCGAGCTCGATGCGGCGGTCATGCCCGAGAAGCATCCGCAGGTGAAGCCAGAGGTCGCGTCGAACTGCCGCGCGTGCCACCGCGAGCAGCCGCCGGTCGCCAAGTAGCGCGACTCAGCCAGCGCGTGGCCGTGCGCATTCGCTCTCAAGATTCGGCCCGATTCCACCGATAAAGGGAGTGCGGGGGGAGCATCAGCGAACTCCGCTGACGGAAGCAGGCCCGCCGCCAAAGGACGCCCCTCCTCGGCGGCGGGAGCTTCTACCAAAACCGAGCCTCGACGTGGAAGCCACGCCGGGGCTCGATTGTGTCTTACGACGTCTGCCCGGTGAACGCGAAGCGCGCCAAGAGGAGCCCCGGCACGTAGACCGCGCCATCCTCGGTCCCGATGAATCGCCGATCGCGCGTCACACCCTCGCAGCTAGCCAGCGCCTCGACGGCGCTTTGCGTGAACCGCAGGTTCTTGAGGGGGCGGGTGAGTCGGCCGTTCTCGATGAGGAAGGTGCCGTCGCGCGTCATTCCGGTGAGCAGCACCGTGATGGGATCCTCGACGTTGACGTAGTGGAATCGCGTGACGTAGACGCCGCGCTCCACTCCGGCGATGAGTGAGTCGATCGACTCCTCACCAGCGGCCATCTCGAGGTTCATCGGCATGGGGCCGTAGGGGTTGGGCGCCGGCAGCGCGTGTCCCGTGTTCGCGACACCCAGCCTGGCCGCCCAGTAGGAGTCCGTGATCGGCCGAGTCGCGATGCCATGATCCACGAGCACCACCTTGCGCCGCGGCTGGCCCTCGAAGTCGAACGTGGTGCCCATGGCTCGCTTGGAGAGCGCATCATCGGTGATGGTGATGTGGTCGCTCATGACCTGCTCGCCGATGTGGCCGCTCATGAACGAGCGCCCCTCGTCGACCGACTTCGCCGAGAAGCCCGTGTACGCCAGGAAGTCCATGATGTCGGCGACCGCATCGGGCGCGAGCACCACGGTGTAGGTGCCGGGCGCAAGGTCGCCGGGGTTTGCGGCGCGCTGGGCGATGTCGGCAGCTTGCGAACCGATCGCCTCGGCGGCGAGGTTGGCAGCATCGATGTCGAGGAAGGAAGCCCAGCCGCTGCCGCTGTCGGGACCCATCGAGAGCACCGTCGCCTGCGCCTCCGTGAGAGCCTGCGCGACGTCGACGCCCAGCGTGCTGACGACGGAGATGGCCTGGTCGGAGCAGCGAACGGTGCCGGCCGCCGTGAGGCCGCGGCTACGCGACTGCGCGACGATGGCAGCCACCGCATCGGCGCGCGCATCCGCGTCGAATGCGCGGGTCGCCTCGGCCGAGCGGTCGATCATGCGCACGATGTCGGCGCCCGGCAGTCCCGGGAAGTCGGGGTCGTCGGGTGCGACGCGTGCGGCGCGCAGCGCGGCATCGCAGGCAGCGCGCAGCGACTCGTCGTCAAGCCGATTGGTGCCGGCGACACCCTGCCGCTTGCCCGCGACCGCGCGGATGGAGACCTGCGTGTTCTCCTCGGCGACGTTTTGGTGGACGCGGTTGTTGGCGAAGCGTGTCAGGGCGTCGGACTGCGACGTCACGAGCACCTCGGTGGCGTCGGCAGCCGACATCTTCATGACGCGACGGGCGAGCTCGCGTACTTCTTTGGATGAGAGCGCCATCAGCGACCCACTCCAACCTGGACGTCGCGGAACCGGGCGGGCGATGCGCCGTGCGCGACGTGGGCGACTTGGATCGGCTCACCCTTGCCGCAGTTGGGCAGGCCCCACACGCGCCAGTGATCGCGCGAGCACACGGCATCGCATGACCCCCAGAACTGCGGCGAGATGCCTGTGTAGTTGGGTGTCTTGACCATGCGGCCCAGCTCACCATTCTCGATCTCCCAGCCCACCTCGCACGCGAACTGGAAGTTCAGCCGCTTGTCGTCGATGGACCATGAGTTGTTCGTTTCGATGTAAAGGCCGCCCGGAGTGTCGGCCAGCAGCTCGTCGAAGTCCCAGGTGCCGGGTTCGAGCGAGATCGTCGTCATGCGGATGAGCGGGATGCGATTCCAGCCGTCCGCGCGCATGCAGCCGTTGCTCGTGCGCCCGAGCACGCCGGCGCTCTCGCGCGACGTCTGGAGGCCCGTGAGCAGCCCCTCGCGCACGATGTAGTCGCGCTGTGCCGGCACCCCTTCGTCGTCCCACCCGAAACTGCCGAGCGACCCTGCGACGGTGGCGTCCGCGGTGACGGTGACGTGCGTGGACCCGTACGTGAGCGATCCCACGTCGTCGAGCGTCACGAACGACGTGCCGGCGAACGCCGCCTCTTCGCCGAGCACGCGGTCGAGCTCGGTGGGGTGGCCCACCGACTCGTGCACCTGCAGCGCGACCTGGCTGCCGTCGATGATGAGGTCGCGCGTACCGGCCTCGACGAACGGTGCCTCGAGCAGCAGTGCCGCCTCGCGCGCCACGCGTGGCGCATTGCCGACCAGGTCGAGGCCTTCGATGAACTCCCAGCCGGCCTGCTCCCACCCGCCGCCATGCGACGTGGGATACGACCGCGTGACGACCTCGCCACCGCCTACGGCGAAGACGGTATAGCCGGCGCCGGATTCGATGAAGGACTGCTCGAGGCGCGAACCCTCGGTACTACCGAACCACTTGTGCTCGCGGTAGAAGCCGAGCTGCGACTGCGTGACAGTGACCTCGGGCTGCGCACGCAGTGCGGCATCTGTTGCGACAAGCAGCGCGATCTTGTCCTCGAGCGGCACCGTAAACGGATCGACGGCGCACGGACCGGTCCAGCTGCCGTGTTGCGGCGTAATCGGGGAGAGTTGGATCGCGGGCCCGGCGACCCGTGCCGATGCCTTGGCGATGGCAACCGCCTCGCGTGCGACGCGAGCGGCTTCATCGGCGGTCACGAGGCGCGACGAGGCGAAGCCCCATGCGCCGTTGCAGATTGCGCGCACGCCCAGACCGAAGCTGTCGGAGCGCTCGACTGCGTCGACGACCCCGGATGAGACGCGGACCTCCTCGCGAGAGGAGTCGACGATGCGGGCATCCGCATACGACGCGCCGGAAGAGAGCGCTGCGTCGAGCGCAGCAGCGATGATGTCGTTCACGTGGAGAAGCCCCCCAAACAGAAGTGACGAACGCGCAGGACCACAGCGTGCGCCAAGTACCTTACCGAGACCTTACCGAATTGTGCCGGTCACATCGCGGGCCCCCCGGGCTCCGCAGTGTTCAGACTAGCGTACCCCGCGAAGCGCGCTCGCGGTCGAGGACTGCACGCCCTTGATGGGGGCGGTGCGAGTCGTCCACGAGTAGCGGCGAACGCCTGCTATGTCGCTACGGTCGGCGAGTTTGCTGATCTTGACCACGTCGTTGCGCTTCGGTGCGTGGATGAAGTACCCACCGCCGATGTACATGCCTACGTGGTGGACCGGCGAGCCGAAGAATACGACGTCATTGGGCTGGATCTGCGAGACCGGGATCTTCTGCCCGCGCAGGAACTGGTAGCCCGAGTAGTGCGGCAGAGTCACGCCGTGCTGGTTGAAGACGTAGAGGATGAGTCCCGAGCAGTCAAAGCCGGACGGTGTCGCGCCACCCCAGATGTAGGGCACTCCGGCATACGCGAGGGCGGTCTCGACCGGGGTTCCCGGAGTCGCGACGATACCGGCCTTGTTGGCCCCGGCGAGTACGTCGTTGAGAAGTGTCTGAGACACGCCTTGCCGCTTCGCTGCTTCTGACTCGAGCATCTCGCGAACGTCGGCCTCGGCGGAGTCGAGAAGCGCCTGCTGCTCGTCGATGCGCAACTGGACTTCGACCTCGCGGGCCTTGAGCTCGAACGACAGCTCCTGCGACTTGGCCTGCGCGGCCTGAAGCTCCGCGAACTGTGACTCCATCAGATCGCGCTGCGACTTGAGGCCAGCGGCCTTGTTAGCGTCTGCGACCCCGACGGCGTTCAAGAACTTGAACCGGCTGATGAAGTCGCCGACCGACTGAGATTCGAGAAGTGTCGAAACCGCTGCCAGATTGCCGTCGCGGTAGATCGATGCGACTCGCTTGGACAGAATCGCATCCTGGATGACGAGCGCAGCGCGCGTGTTGTTCAGGTCGTTTTGTGCGACGTCGAGCTTGGCGGTCGTCTGCGCCAGTTGATCGGTGGCCAGGTTGTACTCTTCTGCCGCGATCTCAGCCTGATCGTCGAGCTCGTCGAGCTTCTTGTTGAGTTCATCGACTTGGGCCTGCTTCGCCGAGAGCTGCTTGGTGAAGCTGCCGGAAGACGCGGGCGCACCAAAAGCCGGGACGGCTGTCGCACAAAGCGCGACGACCACCACGACTGCCGCCATGAGGCGGGGCATCCCTGTCATGCGATCCCGGACCATCCACCGACCTTCCGAGAGCCCGCGCTAGTCACCTCTGTGGATAACTCACGACGGGCGAACGAATCCAACTCTGTACTTTACCACGTTTCTGCAGGTCAATCCACCCGCAGGCTCTTGTGTGTACAGGCACCTTAATGCAACTTCAATGCCGACTTTCCTCTCTGAGGATTCCACCGCGATGCAGGAATCGCGTGTCGGCGAGGTGTGGATTGTGTGGAGGTTTTCGCACAATGCCCAAACGGGTACCAACTGTCTCGGATGTAATGCCGGATCCACGGGGCCTCACGCCCTGAAGTGCCTGGATCGTCTTGCTCGTCGCGGGGGGCTGCGACGGTGTTGGGCGAAGTATCTGAGGGAGGGATATCACGTGAATCTGCAACGGAAGCAGTGGTTCTCCGTGTCCTTGGTGGTGCTCGCGCTGTGTGTCGCGCTGGCGCTGCCGGTTGCGGCATTCGGCGCGCCAGGTATGCCGCACCTGCGCACATGGGGCAGTAACGGCACGGGGTACGGTGAGTTCTCCTCTCCCTGGGGGCTGAGGATCGATCCGGCCGGAGGCGTCTGGGTCGCTGACTTGAGTAACAACCGGGTCCAGCGGTTCACGGCCAATGGAACATTCGTCGCGTCGTACGGCACGCCTGGTTCCGGGGCCGGGGAGTTCTCGGGCCCGAGCGACGTCGCCTTCGATTCGTACGGCAACTTCTACGTGGTCGATATGTACAACAACCGGGTCCAGAAGTTCTCCAATGACGGTGGCTACCTCTCGTCGTGGGGAGGGTACGGCTCATCGGCCGGACTCATGATGTATCCGGCGGCTATCGCCATCGACTCGTCTGACAACGTGTATGTCGTTGACACCAACAACGCCCGGGTCCAGAAGTTCGATTCATCGGGCAACTATCTGGGCGAATGGGGCGGGTTCGGAGCTGGCAATGGTCAGTTCACGGTTCCGTCTGGCATAGCGATCAACGCGCAGAACGTCATCTACGTGTCCGATCGCGCCGGGAACCGAATCCAGAAGTTCAATACGAGCGGCACGTTTCTAGGCAAGTGGGGTACGTCCGGGGCGGCCGACGGGCAGTTCAACGGAGCCTGGTCGGTCACGCTCGACCAGTCAGGGGCCGTGTACGTGTCCGACACGTACAACTACCGGCTTCAGAAGTTCACCGCCAACGGCGTCTTCGTTATGAAGACGATCAACGGCGCCGGCGGCCTGGACACGCCCGTCGGAATCGCGGCCACTCCTGCGGGAAACGTCCTGACCACCGATGTGACCGACTCTGACGTCAAGGAGTTCGGCGTTGCTCGGCAGTATGTGGGCGGCACCGTTGTGTACGACGGCACGGTGCAAGCCAACATCCTCGTCAGCGCATACAACGCATCGACTCACGCGTATGTCACGGCCGCGATGACGAAGCCCTCTGGGCAGTACTGCCTGTCCCTACCGGTCGGCATGTACCACATTCGATTCACGAGTGCGTCCTCGCCGTCATGGAATCAGTACTACAACAACAGCGTTGCCATCGGGAGCGCGATCGAGGTCGACGTCGTCTCGGGCGGCTACACGGCCGTGTCTACGGATCTGCGGTTCAACGCGCCCTCGACTCAGCGCATCTTCGGGCAGGTCCGCGACCACAACTACTCCGGTATGGGCGGCGTGAAGGTCACGGTCTATAACGGTGAGACGCACGCTGCGGTCCGCAGCGCCTATTCCGACGCGGGGGGCTACTACAGCGTCTCCCTCTCAGGTCTGGGTCCGAACTACTACCACGTCGGGTTCAGTGAGTGCAGTCCGGCGTCGTTCAATCAGTACTACGGCTTTGATATGGGCGAAACCTCCCTGGAGTCGGCGGCCCCTCTATGGGTCGACTACAACTGGGAGCGTGACCTCTGGGTCAACCTACAGCCTATCGGTGCAGCCGCATCGTACGTGCAGCACGTGTCTGACGGCCGCCTCTGGGTCCCCGAGGACGTGAAGCGCGATTCGCTGGGCAACGTGTATGTGCTCAACACCCAGAACCATCGTATCGAGAAGTACGACAGCAATGGCACGTGGCTCGCCCAGATCGGCGAGCATGGTTTCAACGACGGGCAGTTCCGCTACCCCAGGGCGTTCACCATCGACGCCGACGACAACATCTTGGTTGCCGACACCAGCAACAGCAGGATCCAGAAGTTCAACTCGTCCGGCGCGTTCGTCTCCGTGTTCGCCTACGTGTATGCGCCCGCCGGAGTCGCTGTGGACGCGGGCGGCAACGTGTACGCCGCCGCCGAGGACCACAACTTCGTGGTCAAGTTCGACTCGAGTGGTACGGAGATCGATTCGTGGGGCACCTACGGCGGAGACCCGGGATCGTTCAACTACCCCGGTCAACTCGTGGTCGATGGCGACGGTCACGTGCTGGTATGCGACCGTGGCAACGCACGCGTCCAGGAGTTCACCAATGACGGTACGCTGCTCGACGTCTTCGGCGGCTCCGGCACCGGCACCGGCCAGATGATCACGCCCACGGGCATCGCGGTCGACACCCATGGGCGCGTTCTGGTGTCCGATGGCCCGCTCAATCGCGTTCAGGTCTTCACAGGCGACCACGAGTACGAGGGTGTATTCGGCGTCTACGGCGGGGGTGCGGGAGAGTTCCACACTCCCTACGGGCTCTCGGTCGACGCAGCCGGCAACGTGTGGGTTGCTGACGGAGAGAACAACAGGATCGAGAAGCTCCGCCTGCGCCTCGCTGCGCCGAGCTACGTTCGCACCATCGGCTCGTACGGCTACGGTGACGGGCAGCTCAACTATCCCAAGGGCGCTGCATTCGACGCCGACGGCGATATCTGGGTGGTCGATCAGGACAACTCACGCGTTCAGAAGTTCTCCGATACGGGCACCTACACCGCGCAGTTCGGTTCGTGGGGAGAGAGCGCAGGGCAGTTCCGTGTGCCGGGCGCGATCAAGGTCGGCTCTAACGGCGACCTGTACGTCGTCGACTGCTGGAACCACCGTGTGCAGCAGTTCCATCCCGACGGCACGCACGTCAGGTCGTACGGCAGCTTGGGTTACGGCGGCAGTGGCACGCTCTACTATCCCACCGACGTCGCAGTCGATGGAGCAGGAAACGTCTACGTCACCGACCCGAACTACTCTCGCATCCAGAAGTGGGACGTCAACGGCACCTACCTCGGTCAGGTCGGTTCGTGGGGGAGCGGCGAGGGCTACTTCCAGTCCCCGGTGGGCGTGGCTGTGGATGAGTCGGACAACCTCTACGCTGTCGACGGAAGCAACTACAACATCCAGAAGTTCAGCAGCAGCGGAGCTTTCGTTCTGCGGTTCGGTGGCTACGGCTCCGGCTACGGCAACTTCGAGTTGCCCCAGCGAATCGACGTGGACTCGGATGGCTACATCTATGTAGGCGACTCGTACCTCAAGACGGTCCAGAAGTTCTTCCCCGACGGCGTGTTCGCAACGCAGTTCGGTTCTGTTGGGGAGAGCAACGGCTACTTCAACACTCCGGTCGGCATCGACGTCGATGCGAATGGTCGGATCCTTGTCGCCGATGACAACAACCAGCGCATTCAGATGTTTGCGACGCGCGAGTCGCTGTCCGGCCGCGTCACCAGTGGCGGAACCGCCCAGTCGCACGCGGTTGTCAGCGCGTTTGACGCGGTCACCCACGCACACGTGAAGGGCGTCTTCACCGACGCGGAAGGCTACTACGACCTTGGCATGCTGCCGATCGGCGAGTATCACCTGCGCTTCACCGGTACCGACCCCGTCGAGCTGGAGCAGTTCTACAGCCACGGTGTCAGCATCTCTGACGCGGAAACGCTCACCGTCTCCGCTGCCGGGCCGCTGTCCGTCTCGGCGGATCTCGTTCCGTTCCTCGTGCCGCCCACGATCAGTTCGTTCTCGCCGGGCTCCGCTCGGGTCGGGACTCGAATCACCATCGCCGGTTCGCACTTTGAGGATGCTACCTCGGTCAGCTTCGGTGGCGTGGATGTCCCGTGGGGAACGTGGATCTCCCTCACAGACAGCATCATCTGGGCCGACGTTCCTGCGGGCGCGGTGTCCGGCAAGATCACGGTCACCGGTCCCGGAGGTACCGCTGAGAGCGCAGGCACGTTCAACGTGATTCCCGCTCCGACGGTCTCGAGCTTCACTCCGGAGTCCGGTCCGGTCGGCACGATGGTCACGATCACCGGCGCTGACTTCGTCAACGTCAGCGGCGTGCAGTTCAACGGCACCGACGCGGCCACCTACACCGTGGTCGGCACCGGGACCATTCGCGCGACGGTCGCGGCCGGAACGACGACAGGTCAGATCTCCGTGTCGAGCGCCGGTGGCACCGGCACGAGCGCGGCCGACTTCACCGTGACGACCGCTCCGCTCACCCAGACGATCAGCGGTGTGGTGTCGAGCGAGGCCGGACCGATGAACCGGTGCGTCGTCACCGCGTTCACTGCCGACGGGCACACGTTCGTGAAGGGCGTATTCACCAACGCCAACGGCGAGTACTCGCTGTCGATTCCGGCGGGCACGTATCACCTGCGCTTCACCGGCACCACTCCGTCGAACCTGACGCAGTACTACAACCATGCCGTGCGCATCACCGACGCCGCGATCGTTTCGCTCGATCCGGGCGGCGCGATGACGGTGAGCACGAACCTGTCGCCTCAGTAGGCGACCGAGAACGACCTCAGGGTTTCTGAGGGGGGAACGAATGGAAGGGGCCGCGGCGAGATGCCGTGGCCCCTTCTTCGCTGCTGTGCGAAACATCACACGGTGTTCACACGCATGTGGGTAGATTCAACAGACAGGCGGCTCGAGAACAAGGTGGCGGTACACAATGAACCCACGGTTCGCGCGCGTGGCGATTGCGTTCGTAGGTGTTGCCCTCGTGGCAGCGGCGCTCTACGGGGCCTCGCGCCCGGGGTATACCGAGAACCCCGCGTCGGCCACCATCCCTCGAGCGGTGGCTCAACAGGCCGAGAGGCCTGCCGCGCCGGCACTGGGAACCTCGGCGTCACTCGAGCCGCCGGAGCGGCTCGGCACATCGACCGCGCCCGCGCTCTCGAAGGGCTCACCCGATCCGGCACCGTCGCGCTTGGTGTCGGTCAAGCGCGCCGCGGGTGTCTCGGCGGCTGACTTCGAGAGTGCAGCGCTCGCCGAGGGGCTTCGGGTCGTCGAGACGATCCCCGAGATCGGTTGGGCGGTCGTCGAACCCGTCGATCCGAGCAGGTCTGCCGCTGACGCAATCGAATCACTCACCGACCGACCGTGGGCGACGCTCGCCGAGCCGGTCTCGACGGTCTATCCCGCTATGACGCCCAGCGACCCCAACTACGGTCTGCAGTGGGGCTTCAAGAACAGCGGTCAGCTCGGGGGTACGTCGGGTGCGGACGCGAACTCCGAGCCCGCACTGGACTGGTCGCGTGGTGCCGATACTGTCGTGGCCGTCGTCGACACCGGTGTGGACTTCCGCGCGCCCGATCTTGCAGGCCGTTCGTGGGTCAACGCCGATGAGATCGCGGGCAACAGCGTCGACGACGACGGTAACGGCAAGGTCGACGACGTCAACGGCTGGGACTTCTACCGTAACGACGCCACCGTCTTCGACGAGGTCGACGGCGACAAGCACGGCACCCACGTCGCGGGCACGGTCGGAGCTGCGACCAACAATGCGATCGCCGGCGCAGGTATGGCGCCCGAGACCGCGATCATGAGCGTGAAATTCCTCGGCGAAAGCGGGGGCAGTGACGTCAACGGCGCGGCCGGCATCGTGTACGCGGTTGACAACGGTGCCGACGTGGTCAACTGCTCGTGGGGCGGCGGTACGAGCACGACGGTGCTGTCCGATGCCATGGCGTACGCGGCAGCGCGCAACGTCCTCGTGGTCATCGCAGCAGGAAACAGTGCGGTGAACAACGACGTGACGCCGTTTTACCCCGCGTCATTGGAGTCAACCAACATCGTCAGCGTCGCCGCGCTCGAGCAGTGGGACGGATTGGCGAGCTTCTCGAACTACGGTGCGACCACCGTCGACATCGGTGCTCCTGGTCAGGGCATCTACTCCGAGCAGCCGGTTCTTCCCGGCGCACTGCTCGTCGAGCAGAACCCCTACAAGATCGTCTACTACGGATTCCCGGTCGAAAGCGTGACCGACGCGACCGCGCGGCAGTCGCTCGTGACCAACTCTATGTCGGCTATCGCCACGACGACGAGTGATCCGGTACTCGTGGTGGATGACGGTTGGGGCACGATCTTCGGCGAAGGAACGTGGCGGCGCGCGCGCTACACGGCGGCGCTCACCGCAGCCGGGTATACCAACGTCACCGTGCATTCGACTCAGACGAGCGGCACGCCCACCGCAGGGCTCATGGCCGGCAAGGTCGTGGTGTGGTTCACCGGGGCGACGACCGCCGGCTACGGTGCGACGTACATGACCTTCTCGAGTACCGAGCGCACCCAGTTGACCACCTATCTGAACGCCGGTGGTCGCATGCTCATCTCGAGCGGCGATGCGGGCTACGACACCGCATGGGTCGGCGGTACGGCTCTGACGTGGTACCACGCGTATCTGCACGCTGCCTACATCGATGACGACCCGTGGACGGGTACAGGGGCCGGGCGTGCGGGCTCACTGATCGACGGCGTCGCGTTCACAGTCGATGACCCGATTCGCGGGACGGACGGCTACGATGACGTCGGAGCCTACGACGGGTACGCCACGCCGATTGCGGACTATGAGGGCTACGCGACCATATCGGGCACGTCGATGGCGGCCCCGCACGTCTCCGGCGCGCTCGCGCTCGCAATCGCGCGCAACCCCGGCGAATCTGCGGCGGCGCTGAAGGCGCGGCTCATGGCGACAACGGTTCCGGTGGCCGCGCTGGCGGGCAAGTGCGTGACCGGCGGGCGGATGGACACGGCGGCGACGACGGGCGAGATGGCGGCGCCGAGCGGGTTCTCGGCGTGGTACGCGGGCGTCGGCAGCGTCGCGATGTCGTGGGTCGACGATGGCGCCGATCCACACTTCGCAGCGACGCGCGTGCTCGCGCGCACGGGGGCGTGGCCGGCCTCGCCGAGTGACCCGCTCGCGACGCAGGTCTACGAGGGCGCCGCACAAGCAGCGACGCAAACCGGCATCCCCAGCGGGACGCAGGTCTACTACTCGGCGTATTCGCGGAACTCGCTCGGTACGTGGACCGAGGTCGCGACTGCGACGGCGACGGTCAGCGACCCGCCGGGCACAATCTCGGGGACGGTTCTGGGGCTGGATGGGCTGCCGGCGTATCGGATGGTGGCCAGCGCGTTCGATGCGACGAGCCATGCCTACGTCAAGGCCGTGTTCACCGATGTGAACGGTCAGTACTCGATGACCGGGCTTGCCCCTGGCGGCTATCACGTGCGCTACCTGAGCAGCGCCGGTACGGCGGTGGGAGCGTACCCGTACTTCGACCTCAAGCGCACCGTTTCCGATGCGACCACCGTGGCTGTGGCGTCGGGTCAGACGGCGACCGCGAGCATGCGGATGACGCCGGCTCCTGCGGCGTCGTCGATCGTGGGGACCGTGACGGCGAGTGGCGTGGCGCAGGCAGGCGTGGTCGTCAGCGCGTTTAACGCGACGACGCATGCGCACGTGAAGGGCGTGTTCACCGACGCGCTCGGGCGCTACGCAATCGCCGGACTGCCGGCCGGCAGCTACCACGTGCGCTTCACCAACACCACGCCAAGCACGCTCACGCAGTACTACGACCACCAGTCCACGATCTCGGCGGCGAGCGTGGTGACGATGGGTGAGTCGGCGACTGTCACGGTCACGACCGACCTTGCGGCGGTGACGCCGCCTGCATCCGGCTCCATCGCCGGAACGGTGACGGCTGCTGCGGTGCCGCAGAACCGTGTGGTCGTGGGCGCCTTCAACGCAGTGAGCGGTGCGTACGTGCGAGCGGTCTTCACCGACGCGGCCGGCGCGTACCGCATCGGTTCGCTCGCTCCCGGCAACTACAAGGTGCGCTTCTCAAACACCGCGCCGAGCACGCTGACGCAGTGGTACCTGAATGTGGCGACGATGGGTGCGGCAACTCCGGTGGCCGTGAGTGACGGTGTGACGACGACGGTGTCGACGGATCTGCTCGGGCTGTAATGGCATGGTCGTGGGGCGGTGACGGGCGCCGTGCGCGTCCGGTATCGGCTACGAGTCGGCGTTCTCGGCCTGCGCGCGTGCGATCCAGTCGACGACGCCGCGTTCGAGCGCTCGCGACTTCTCGATGCCGCCCAGGTCGCGCACGGTCCATCCGAGCGCCTCGCCGAGTCCGCCGATGACGGCCTTGGCGTCCGCGTCGTCGCCAGCGATGCGTAGTGGTGAGGGCGGCTCGGGGCCGGGGTCGCCCATGTCGGCGGCGTTGATCTGGTTGAAGGCCTTCACGACGCGTGCGCCCGGCCAACCACGCTGCAGCGTCTCGGTGCCGGAGTCGTCCGCACCGTAGGCGTTGGTGACGCCATCCGGGCCGAACGCGATGGGGTTGGTGGCGTCGAGCACCGTCTTGCCGGCCATGCGCGCCGAGCCGAGCTCGGTGATGAGCTCAGGGAGCAGGCGGCCGGGGATGGCGAGCACGACGACATCGCCGAAGTCGGCAGCAGCCTCGTAGGTGCCGGCCGTGCGCGCGGGGTCGCCTGCTGCGAGCCACTCGGTGACCGCGGGCTTTGCCGCGTCGCGGGTGCCGAGCATGACTTCATTGCCGATTCGGGCGAAACCGGTTGCGAGCGACATGCCCACGTTACCGGTGCCAAGTACTGAGATACGCATGATGGGTGCTCCTCAGGAATGGGTGCTGTCGTGAGGTGTATTCCCGAGTGCGCGGTAAACGTGCGGTTGCGGCTCCGCGACGGTGGCTACGGCTGCGCGATCGGCTGTGCGTGGGCGCGGACTGCCGCGGCGACCTGCGGCTTCTCGGCGCGGCCTTCGGCGACTGCGATGACGAGGTCGTAGGCCTGGTCCTGCGGGATGTCGAGCTCGATGCCGTTGAGCGCCAGGAACACGAAAGCCGCGTGGAAGCCCACACGTTTGTTGCCATCGATGAATGGGTGGTTCTTCACGAGATGAAATAGATAGGCAGCCGCCATCTCGTAGATGTCGGCGTGGACGTAGTGTTCGCCGAAGCCTGCCTGTGGCATGGCGAGCGCAGACTCGAGCAGGCCGGTGTCTCGAATCCCATCAAGCCCGCCGAAATGGTCGAGTTGCAGGGCGTGCAGGTCAAGCACCTCGTCGATGGTGAGGAAGTTGGGCATGACGCCTACTTCGAGAGACGTTCGAATGTGGACCCGTACCGTTCGAGCGCGGCCTTTGCAGCGTACTCAAACGCGATGCGGCGCTCCTCCTCGATCGAGACGACCGGCGTGATGGTGAGCGACCTGCCGTCGGTGATGATGGTGAACTCGCTGTCCTCGGTCGCACCGATGAGCTCGAGGATGGGCTTGTCGATGATGAGGGCACGGCTGTTGCCGTGGCGGACGAGCTTCTTGATCATGGCGTGCTCCTGACGGAATGCCGATGTATATACGAAAGACTACCACAAGGGTAACGGTAGGGACACGAGATGGCGGGTCATCGGGAGCGCGGGCTTGCCGAGTCGAGCACTTCCGCGCGTGCCTGCGACACGCGATCGGCCGCTTCCGTCAGCTCGCCGCCGGTGTGCAGGTAGCGCACTGCCGTCTGCATCTGCCGCCAGCCGTGGATCTCCATGACTTCCCGCAGCGTGGCGCCCGAGCGTAGGTAGAGCGATGCGCTCGAGTGTCGTAGGTCATGGATTCGGGTGTCGGGCGGCAGGCCGGCGCGGGTGACCGCCGGCTTGAAGACGCGCGCGCGAAAGATGTCGAGGTCGAGCGGACCTCCGGCGGGTCCGGGGAACACGAGGCCCGCTGGCGATGGCGGGCAGCGGCCGCGCCACTCAGCGAGCATCTCGGCGATGTGGACGGGGAGGGGCACGGTGCGGTCGTGACCTGACTTGGTCGAGCGCTGCAGCCGGTCTCGGTAGTAGGTCTTGTCGATGCGGGCAGTGCGGGCGGACAGGTCGACATCTGCCCATGTGAGCGCGCGTTGTTCTCCGGCGCGGGTGCCCACGTACGCCGCGAACGCGACGAAGGGGCGGGCATCGGGCGGAAGCTCCGTGAGTAGCCGCTCGATCTCGGGCGGGGAGAGGATGCGCCGCTCATCGGCGGCTGGCGCGCCCGGTTCGAACCACGGGCTCGGGTCTACCATGAGCGTCCCCATGCGGTGGTGCCAGCGCAAGCACGCGCGCAGGGGCACGAGCACGTTGGAGAGCCGCTTGGGGCGCACACCGGCCCGCGACAACGCGACCGTGAGCTGCGCGATCGCGACGCCGTCGATCGCAGCGAGCCTAGTCGCGCCGAGCAGCGGGTCGAGATGGGCGCGGTAGATCGATTCATAGTCCGCGAGCGTTGAGGCGCGCAGCGGACGCGCCGAATGGGTTCGGTATGAGAGCCACGCCTCCCAGGCGTCGGCGAAGGTGAGTGTCGGGTGCGAGTCCATAGAGCGGAGGGTAGGGGTGCGGGCCAACCGAGAGCTGACCGGAAGCTTGCCGTCGTTGGCACGGGTCTGCCGCTGGCAGTATCGATGATATACTCCGTCATACGAAGGAGGATATCGATATGGATATCGTAACCATCTCACCGAAGTTCCAGGTAGTGATCCCGAAGCACGTCCGAGAGCAGCTCAAGCTCGTACCCGGGCAGACGGTTCAGGTGCTCGCGTACGGGGACAGGATCGAATTTCTGCCTGTGCGGTCCGCCCGTGACCTGCGTGGGTTCCTCGCCGACACCGGCGTCAGCTTCGAGCGCGAAGAAGATGATCGGCTGTGAACGTCGTCGACTCATCGGCGTGGATCGAGTACTTCAGTGGTGGGCCGAACGGTTCGGAGTTCGCCGGGGCGATCGAAGATGCGGAGGCGCTGATCGTTCCGAGTCTGACGATCTTTGAGGTCTTCAAGCGTGTCGCCGCCGTCGCGGGCGAGTCACCCGCGCTCAAGGCGGTGGGTGTGATGACCACCGGGCGCGTGGTCGATCTGAGTGCGAGCGTCGCGCTGGAGGCCGCACGCATCTCGCTGGAGAACGGCCTCGCGATGGCCGACTCGATCATCCTGGCAACAGCTCGACTCGAGGGCGCGATCCTGTGGACGCAGGATGCGCACTTCGAGGGGATGGATGGGGTCGAGTTCAGGGAGAAGAGGGTCTAGTTCCTGACCCCCCCTCGTGAGACCCGAAGTAGCTTGAGTTATACGCAGATTGCCACTAAACTGCGTATAACTCATTGAGGGAGGGCTGCGATGAGACGGCAACCACTCGAAATACAAACCCTCTACGCCGAGCTTCTCGAGCGGTTGGCGGCCCACGAGGCGTCTCGCGCCATTGGTCACGTGCCGGGTAGCTTCGTTCTGAAGTCAGTCAAGGGATCTGAGTACTACTACTTCCAGCATAGCGAGCCCGGCGGTACGAAGTCCCAAACCTACGTAGGTCGACGGGACGCCGCGCTTGATGCTGTCGCGCAATCCCACGCCGATGCACACTCCGCATTGGCGCCTGACGTCGAGTCGATCCAACGCCTGTGTTCATTGCTGAGGGTCGGTGGGGCCATGGTTACCGATCAGGGTTCGGCGCGTGTGCTCCGCGCGTTGGCAGATGCCGGGGTGTTCCGGTTGGGTGGGGTGCTCGTCGGTACGCATGCATTCGTTGTCTTAGGCAATCTGCTGGGCGTCGTGTGGGAGGGCTCCTCGTTGCGCACGCAAGACGTCGATGTCGCAGCGGACCTGAGCATGAGCATCGTCGTTCCCGAATTGACCGCCGATGCACCGGGAGCACTGGAGAGTCTGGAGATGGGGTTCCTTCCGGTTCCGGCACTCAATCGCAAGGCGCCGAGCACTTCGTACAAAGTGCGAGGGCAGGGGCTGCGCGTGGACTTCCTAGCGCCTGCGAAGCGAGAGGGTCAGAAGCCGATTGTCTTGCCTCGGCTGGGCGCCTCTGCGCAGCCGCTCAGGTTTCTCGACTTCGTGACCGAGAATCCGGTCACGGCAGCGGTGATCAACGGTGGTGGAGTTTCCGTCAACGTGCCAGATCCCGCGCATTTCGCGCTGCACAAACTCATCGTGGCCAACGAGCGGCCCGCGGCCATGCATGCCAAGCGAGACAAGGATCTGTGGCAGGCATCGCAGCTGCTTGAGGTGCTTTCAGAGGAGCGCCCCGGGGACCTGCGCGCAGCCTGCGCCGATGTAACGAGGCGCGGTGCCGGCTGGGTCCGCCGAGTGAGCGACGGCGCCAAAGCGGTTGAGAAGGTCGCGGCCGGAAGGGGAATCGCGGTCTTGGAGATGCTGCGATCGTGAGCGGGCAGCGCTCCTTGGACCGCGCCGTTGAGCGCCTTCGAGCGTTCTTCGCCGCGCGCGATGACGTTGACGCCGCCTGGATCTTCGGAAGCGCAGCACGCGGTCACGCGGGCCCGCTGTCCGACGTCGATGTGGCGATTCTGCCCGCGGTCTCTGTGCCTCAGGACGGCTGGTGGGACCTGCGGGCCGATCTGATGTCCCGGCTACCCGGCGTTCTCGGGGCGTCGGTCGACGTGGTCGCTTTGCCGGAGGCGTCTGTGACCCCGGGCTTCGAGATCGCCTGCGACGGAGTACAGGCGCATGGCGACCAGAGTCGGCTTGCAGCCGAGGCGCTGCTGCGTGCCGTGACTGAGTACTGGGACTTCGAAAGCGTTCGAGCACAGGCGCGCGCGACGCTCGCCGAAAGGATGCAGGCCTACCTGCGTGAGCGAGGCGCAATGGGTGATCGCGAGGAGTACAGCGCGGTTCTCGCAAAGGTTCGCAATGCTGAGCCCGCCGAGGGTGACGGGCTGTAGTGTGACGCCGTTCGCGGGACGTGAGCGGTGGGTGGCGAGGCGACTTGACCCGTCCCGATGCTCACTCTATGCTCCGACTTAGTCGAACGACTAAGGAGTGTAGTCATATGACTACAATGCAGCGAACAATCACTTCCGCCGAACTCGCGGGTCGCCTTGGCGAGGTGCTCGACCAGGTCGAACGCGGTGCTACCTATACCGTCACACGCAGGGGACGGACAGTCGCCGTCTTGACGCGCTTTGAGCGCGCTGGCGATACGGTGCTGGCCGAGGAGGCGCAGGCGTCGTACGGCAACTCCGCAGTGTCGCCGCCTGATGCCACGGCGGATACCGCGATGATGCGCTTGCTCGCGGGCACGTCCATCCGGCAGGTCCTTGCCCTGTTCTTGAGGGACCCGGCGGCGAGACTGCACCAGCGCGAGATCGCGAGACGCGCCGGTGTCGGCTTGCGATCGGCCCAGCTCGCTCTGAACCGGCTTTGCGACTTCGGGATTCTGTCTGGCGAACGTGACGGCAACCGGCTGTACTACGGCGCCGAACGCACTGAGCGCTTCGAGGGGCTGAGAGCATTGTTGTCCCGCGAGCTCGGAATTGCCGAAGTCATCAGCCGACATCTCGCGCCGCTCGGTGACGGGGTCTCGCGAGCGTTCATCTTCGGTTCTGTGGCATCGGGCACCGATTCCGTGAGTAGCGATATCGACCTGCTCGTTGTGGGCTCTGCTAAGGATGATGATCTGGTGGGGCCAATCTCCGCAGCTCAGCGTGAGCTTGGGCGCGAGATCGATCTCGTGCGCTACTCGCCTGAGGAGTTTGAGTTGAGGCGCATACAGGGCAACCATTTCATCGGCGCCGTACTCGAGCGGCCGACAATCGCGGTGATCGGGGCGCGTGAATGACGGGGCAAGGGAGCGTGGCCGCGGGGAGGCGGAGTCATTGACAGAGTCAGACGGTATTACATACGATACCAATACGGTGTCCCGGGTGGTTGTGGATACCAATGTGGTGATCTCGGGCCTGCGTAGTTCGCGTGGAACGTCGTTTCGGCTGTTGGAGCTTATCGGAAGGCGACAATTCGAGATCGCGCTATCTGTTCCACTGGTCTTCGAGTACGAGGACGTACTCAAGCGTCAGAGTGAGGAACTTGGGTTGACGGCGGAGGACGTCGAGGCTCTCCTTGACTACTGGTGCAGTGTGGCGCACTTGCAGGAGATTCACTTCCTCTGGCGGCCGGCACTTCGAGACCCGAAGGACGACCACCTGCTCGAGCTCGCCGTGGCATCCGGAAGCGGGCGCATCATCACTCACAACGTTCGCGATTTCGTGCAGTCGGCTTCGTGGGGTGTTGTGGCGACAACCCCTCGGGAGTTCTTGAAGGGATTGGGTGTGACGAAATGAGCACGATCAGCTTGCGTCTACCGGAGTCGCTGCACAAACGTGTGCGCGAGTTGGCGAAGGCCGAGGATGTCTCCATCAATCAGTTCATCGCCACTGCACTCGCCGAGAAGATGTCTGCGCTGATGACCGTCGACTACTTGCGCGAACGTGGAGCGCTGGGGGATCGTCAGAGGTACGATTCGGTGCTCGCCAAGGTTCGCGATGCTGAACCGGACGAGGGAGACGAGTTCTAGCGGAGCTCTCCGCGACACGTTATTGCGTCTGCTCAGCGGGCTGTGTTACCTTGTGCGTCCGCCGTTTCGGCGCAATTGAACAGTGCGGGGTGGAGCAGTCTGGTAGCTCGTCGGGCTCATAACCCGAAGGTCGTCGGTTCAAATCCGGCCCCCGCGACCAAGAAACTAGCAGGTCAGCATCCGAAAATGGAGCTGGCCTGTTTGCTTTGTTGGCGGCTTTCAAAGATCCTGGCCGGCAGAGGGAAACGGCGCCCTTGCACACCGGTGTGAGGCGTCGATAGACGGGGGAGCGAAACATGGCGATCGTGCGTAGTCTTGAGCAGGCCAACCTCGGACACCGTTCGACTCACACCGAAGTTGAGGCCACTTACACAGTGGTGAACGATGACTCCGGCGACAAGATGTTGCAGGTAGACACCTATGGATCTGCTGATCGAGCCATCCCTGGTAAGAAGAGTCAGTCCATCCGTTTTGCGCCCGAAGCCATCGCACAACTGAAGGCGATTCTCGACTCAGAGTTCTAGGACGGACTGCCGCAAGTCAGCTCAGCAGATCCTCTTCTGACGGCTGGCGCCAGAGTCCCCAACCCTGAGGTCGTCGGTTCAAGTTCGGCTTCTCGCAACCAAACACTCGAGAATCAGCATCCGAAAATGGAGTTGGCCTGTCTTCATTCTGTCGGCGTGGAACTTCATCTATCTATGTGTGGAACGCACTCTCTACGCTGTGGCTATTCGGTTGATCGGCCCGACGGTCAGGTTCTCAGCCCGACAGAGGGTGAGGTGTCGGGCTCTCGAGGAACGCCATGCAGACAGGCTGATCGCCGACCAGAAGGAAGCGTGAAGACGTTGGCGTTCCACACATTTGTTCCACGAATCGTGACTTGAGTTGTGATGTCACCATGCCGGCGGATGAGACAACGTCGCGGTCAAAGGCCGCTAACCGCTTGTAGCTGCAGCCCGCGATAGGACGGCAGCCGTTTCGAGGACCCAAGACGCCTGGTAGCATCCGTCCGAGCGCCGACGAGTTAGTAGAGGCATAATACTGGCGGTTGCTGGAAAGCGGGCCGCGACGGAACACAGCCGGATCAATCCTCGGACCCTCAAGATGTAACACCCACCCAGGTCTGAGCCGGGAGCAGTCAGGATCCAAGTCGGGGCAACTGGGGTTGCATCGCTCGGCGGGAATCCGGTGGGGCGTGCGTGGCACAGGTCAATCAAATGCCAGCGGATTGTCCGAAGCTCGCCGCTGTAACAAGGCGGTATCAGCGCCGTGCACGCCCACAAAGAGAAGATGTCACCTAGGCGGAGGGGTATCAGTGAATCTCATCGAAAGAATCGTGATCGATGGTCTATGGGGAGACAAGTCCGTTAATCTTCCGCTGCACAAGGACGTCAACTTCCTAATCGGGCCCAATGGCTCGGGGAAGACGACGATCATCAACCTGGTTGTTGCGGCGCTCACTGCCGATCTGACGGCGCTGACCAAGATACCCTTCGAGACCATCCGGATCGACTTGGTGCCCTACCCCAAGGGTCAGGCGCGACCGAGTATTGAAGTGCGTGCAAGGCAGCAGCCCACGGCCTCGGGCTCCTTTACCTTCGAATGGGTGCTCAAGAGCGCCAAGGGCGCAGAGCCCGAACCTTTCCTCGTCGAAGAGACGCCCCATCTCGTCCAGACACGCTTTGCCCGCCGCCGCGTTGGAGTCGTGCAATCGTCCGACACCTTTCGCCTTAGGCACAGACTGAGCGAGTTCTTGAATCTCACTTGGCTCTCTGTCCACAGGGCCCAACCCTTCCGTAACGCCGAAGCCGATGAGTCCTTTGATTCGACTGTAGACACCAAACTCAACGATCTTTCGGATCTCCTCGTCCGCTACTTCTCCGAGCTCGATCAGGCAAACAGTGTTGAGGTGAGGAAGTTCCAGGAGACGGTGTTCTTGTCGCTGTTGGCGAGAGAGAACATGCGTGTCAATGTTTCGTCCGTTTCGCCGACTGATCTTCCAACCGAACAGCGGGCCCTACTGGACATCTACGATCAGCTGCGAGTGCCGGCGACTGTCTTCAAACGGCCAGTCGAGACTCATTTTCGGCTAGTCACAGAGGCATCAACGAGACTTGTGGGAACAAGCGGCGAGTTCTCTTGGGACGATATCGCCGCCCTTGTGCTAAGTGACCGGACCCACGCGATAGTCAAGGAATGGAACATCCTGCGTGAGAGACAAGCTGCGATATCGGAGCCTCAAGTCAGGTTCCTGACAGTTGTGAACTCACTGGTCAGAGGCAAGTCCTTCTCCATCGGTGCCACCAATGAGCTCGAGGCGACCCTAGCTGACGGCGCGGCATTGCCCCTGCAGGTGTTGTCATCTGGCGAGAAGCAGATGCTCATCATCCTCGGCGAGGCACTGCTACAACGGTCTCAGCCGACGATCTACATCGCGGACGAACCTGAGCTGTCCCTTCACATTGAGTGGCAGCAATCACTGGTTCAGAACGTCCTTGGCCTCAATCCAGCAGCCCAAATCCTGTTTGCCACCCACTCGCCCGACGTTGTTTCCACGTACGGCTCATGCGCTGTTGATGCCGAGGACGTTATCCAGTGAGCCTGACTCGAACCAACAGTGGGCTGCAGAACCTCCATCTCTTCCTCAAGGCGGACGTAGTTGTATTCATCGAGGGTGGCACGTGCGTGTTTACCTACGACCAAGTAACCGCCGGTCAGTGCAGTAGCGTATCCGCAGATATGGTCTATTGGCAGCGCGTCTTCGCGCACTACCTGCCGACGACTCGTCTGTCCTTTCGCGCGGTGGGGTCCAAGCCCACCCTCAAGACGATTGCGGATAAGATCTCGAGTTTCGGCCTGAAGCACGTCTTTGTTGCGATGGATCAAGACGCTGATCGGTTCTCGAACTCATTGATTACGGCTCCCGGCGTCTTCTACTCATGGGGTTACAGCTGGGAGAACGACCTCCTTCATGCCTGCACCCTGACTGAGGGCGTTCTAGGGCTTTGCCCGATTGACAGGCTGACGTATGAACAACCCATAGCGCATCAGGTCAGACAAGCGCTCAGCGACTTCTACGACGAGGCAAGGTGGTACATCAAGGCCGATGTTGCGCTGATGGCTGTGACTGGCGAGGGTCTGTTTCACCGGGGCAAGTGGAAGAAGTATCTCGACTATCCCGAGAACCACTCGGCAGCGCCACGTTTCAATCGCGCAGGTCTCAGACAGGCGTTCGAAGACAAGCGGCGAAGACTCGGGCCGCGACTTCCTGCGGTCTCCAACCCGCAGGAACTCGACCCCAAGCGGTACTGCTTCGGTCACATGTTGGGCACGTTCCAATACAGACTCCTCACTCATCTGGTCAAGCGCTTCAGCGGGTCGCTTGGGTTCTCTGAGGATCACGCCAACACGCATGTCGCTCAGGCGCTCATGACGTGCTGGACTCAACCAGATCTGGCATCGCTTAGGAGTCATCACGACCTGCAGTTCGGAAGGTTGTAGCGCGGGGCTGATCCGGCACGCCGGCCACAACTAGCGGATTGCGGAATCTGGCGTCGAGATCGACGCGATTGCCGCCTCGTCGTATGAACATCGGGTTGTCAGCCCGAAGGGATGGTGGTGCCAAGGAATCGACTTTGGCGCCGGTGAAACTGCTCGTTAGGTACCCCGCTGAGTGGTTCCACGAGGACGTCCCGGGAGTGGGATAGTCCAGGCGCGTAGTTCGTCCTATCGGGGATTGTCCGGTGCGTGAAGTAGGTCGCCCGATCCTCTTCTACTCAACCCGACTGTCAGGCTCCCAGCGAGTAGGGATGCCAACAGGGTGGAGGTCGGCATCAGCGCAGCTGGCGGGGCCCCTTTCAGTTGTGTCGCGGGCGACCGCAGAGCTGAGCGTTCCACGCCGGAACCACTCAGCGGCTCGACGCAGAGCTCAGTGTGAGCCCTTCGCTTCGCTCGGGAAAGCCGAACCAGGCGTCCTGGATCATCGTGGTAAACTGGCTGAAGTGCGCGGACGTGGCTCAGTTGGTAGAGCACAACCTTGCCAAGGTTGGGGTCGCCGGTTCGAATCCGGTCGTCCGCTCCATCGCACCTATCGAAGGCTGGTCCGAAGGTTCCGGAGTGCGGGCCTGTACGGCCAGTCTTCTCTTCTTGAAAGGGCGCCCCGAGGGCGCCGAACACGGCGACGTGGCCAAGTGGTAAGGCAGAGGCCTGCAAAGCCTTTATCCCCGGTTCGAATCCGGGCGTCGCCTCCATGACCTCTTCCATTCAGGCGGAGAATGCACAATGGGGTGAGTTCGACGGCACGTAGAAGCATTGCGCCCTCATTGAAGAGCGTGATGCACAGACAGATGTCGGCGACGCGCACGAAGAAGATGAGGCCGGAGCTTCGAGCCCGACGTAGCATGCATGACCTGGGGTACGGATACCGTCTTCACGTGGCAACACTCCTGCGGAAGCCGGACATCGTCCTGGAGAAGCGCCAAATGGCTGTCATCGAAGTGCGAGGATGCTTCTGGCATCAGCACGGTTCCAAAGGATGCTGAACGCCTCGCGCCAACACGGAGCATTGGACTCCCAAGCTCGAGAGCAAACGTGAGCGCGATCGAGCCAATGAGAGGGCCCTGGCCGCGCTCGGCTGGCGTGTCATGGTCATCTGGGAGTGTGAGATGGACGACGAGCCACCGCTCCGCAACAGGATTGTGCAGTTCCTTGAGACCTAGAGCATCCTGCCAACATGTCAGTCCACCCCCATATAATGGGGTACGGGCCCTGTAGCGCAGGTGGCTCGCAAGTAGCCGAGAGGACTAAACAGCTGTGTCAGACACCCGTTTGGACCCGACAAGAGACGAACGCATCGCTGCAGAGCCAAGCGGCGGCCGGAGGACCTTCAAGGTAGCTTCCATGTTCTCAGGTTGCGGTGGGATGGACCTTGGATTCATCGGCGGATTCGAGTTCATGGGGAAGACGTACGAGAGGCTGCCGTTCGAGATTGTCTGGGCGAACGAGCTGAATCGTGCTGCCTGTCGCACGTACAACAGGAACTTCGGCCATCCGATTCTCTGCGGCGATGTCTGGGAAGTGCTGGACACCGTGCCGGGCGAAATAGATGTCCTAATTGGCGGCTTCCCTTGCCAGGACATATCGATCAACGGCAAAGGCGCCGGGGTCGACGGCAAACGTAGCGGGCTATACACGGCAATGGTTGAGGCGATCAAACGTACGCAACCGACAGTCTTCGTCGCCGAGAATGTCAAGGGCCTCCTGATGAGGAACAATCGCGATTCTCTGAGTCGAATACTCGAGGATTTCGGCGCACTTGGTTACACGGTGACATACCAGTTGTATCACACGGCTGACTACGGGGTTCCGCAGAGCAGGGAGCGGGTGATAATCGTCGGCACGAAGCCGAACGTCGGCACCTTCGTGGCACCGGCGGTGGTCCACCAGCCAGACAGCTGGCCGACCGCGCGCGATGCGATTGACGATCTAGCTGATCGCGAATGGGACGAGCAGTTCAGCCACGTGTGGAGCGTTGCCCGGCGAAGCTCCGAGCAGGGCAACCGTCGTCTCGAGGCACTGCGACCGGGGTATACGATCAGGGCCGAATGCCACGGAAACATCCAGTTCCACTACGAACTCCCTCGTCGCATCTCCATGAGGGAAGCAGCGCGAATCCAGTCGTTCCCCGACAGCTTCGTATTCGACGCGAAACTGCGTGAGACCGAAAGGCAAGTTGGAAACGCTGTGCCGCCCGTGTTTGCTTGGCACATCGCGAGGTCCGTCGGGCGCGTACTCGAGGCTGGTGAGTAGATGGATCGCCACTCGTTCGAAGAAGTGTTGGATGCAACGTGCGCACTGCTTACGGACGAGGCCCAGGCGGAGCTCTTCACATCATCAAAGCAGTTTGAAGATCGCGTCCGTGAGGTGTTGGCAGATCTCCTGACCGACCAACAGGTTGAGCTCCATCCACCCGCCCAGTGCTTTCCGGATATCGCCCTCGGGGAGTTCGGTGTCGAGGTCAAGTTCACGCTGAACGATACATGGCGCAGCGTGGCAAACAGCATTTTCGAGGGTCAACGAGACCCCGATGTCCGGTTGATATACGTGGTCTTCGGAAAGATGGGCGGTCATACTGCAGTCCGTTGGGATCGGTACGAGGATTGCGTGATGCACGTGAGGACCTCACACGTGCCGCGATTCGAGCTTGAGATAGGCGCGTCCCAGTCCCTTTTCAAGAAGATGGACGTCGACTACGAGCGATTTTCCGAGCTCGCTGCCGAGGAGAAGATGCACTACGTTCGTGAGTACGCTAGAGGACGCTTGAAGGACGGGGAGCGTCTGTGGTGGCTTGAAGAGAAGGACGAGCCTGAACACAGCCTCCCCATGGCGGTTCGTCTCTACATGGACCTAGAGCAGGACGACAAACGTCGATTTCGCGCTGAGGCTGCGCTTCTCTGCCCACAGGTGGTCAAGCCTTCGCGCTCAAAGCACAAGTACGATGATGCCGCGTTGTATCTCCTGACCTACTACGGCATCCTCTGCTCACAGGCGCGCGATCTCTTCTCGGCCGGCAGTGTCGCCATGCGTGGCGACGACACACGGGGCGGAAACTACGTCGAGCGGGCGATCGCCGATATTCAAGGCGAGATGATTGAAGCGGCGTGGCGGCTGGAGGACGCGCTATTCCAAGAGTACTGGGGCGAGATACCTCCGCCGGAAGAACGCATCGACTGGTGGCTTAAGCGAGCGGATGACATGGCGATTGATTGGAAGCCATCGGAGCGCCTTTTCGCGAACAAGGGGCGTAGGGGTCCTCGGACGCACTACTAGGCTTCCGGCTGCTCCAGCGTGACCACTCGAAGCAGCGACCTGTTCACGGCCTCAAATCTGATGGGAGCCCCTGCCTCAATCGAGCGAAGAACCCGACATGGCACCTGAAATCGGCCGTACTTGTCGATGCGCCTGCCGGCCAGGCGGTGGCCAAGGAAGTCAACGTCAAACTGCTCGTCGAGGAGTTCGGTCACGCGGCGATCGCGAGTGAAGAACAGATAGCCACGTCGCAGCTCCGATGCCCACACGTTGCGGGTCGTGCCCATCTGTATCCGACGTATACCCTGACCAGCGGCCATCTGCTCGCTCTCCGTTTCCGGCATCTCGACAAGTCCGCTCGCAATCGAGCCCTCGGGTCGTTCGGCGCGTAGGTCTTCCGCTAATCGAATTCGGATGGCGTTAGGCCAGGCATTCCAGGAGACCGTCCGCACCCTGGACATGCCACGATCCAGTTCCACACGGTCTGCGTGCATCACCCATAGCATGGGTACGATTGAGGGTAATGGCAAAGCGATATCGGCGCCAAGTGTAGGGTGCAGACGGGCGACTCAGAGTTCTCGGCGCGACGCGAGCATTTCGCGAATCACGGGACCTAACCGTGACATCGCTGACTCAATCTGACTGAGCCTCCCTGTTGGTCACCCATCGTTTCAGGGGGGCTCCAAGTTGATGGGCGCCATCCCCGCGATTCGCTCCGCGCTTCCGCCTTCGCCCATCTTCGAGAGCAGATACGAGACGAGATCCTCCTGGCGTGCCTGGCCGAACACCATGCGGTAGATGGCCAGAGATCTGGTCAGACGCAGGTATGAGTCCGCGTCGCGAGACAGCGGCGAGAAGGGCACCTGTCGGACAACTCGGGCGTCTTTGCTCGTGAAGACCTCGGGGTAGATCCAGTAGGGCACCAGGTCCGATGCTGCGTCGGACTTACCCTCACTAGCTGAGTCGAAGGCCACCCGCCACGGGTCGGGCACGGGGCCCTCTCCCTCGAGCACGTGTGACGAGCCAAGCTGGCCGTGCCGCCGCGCCACGTTCTTGCGCACAGCGTGACCCTTGTAGCGGTGTACCCGACCCTCGCGTTGCTCGAGATCAACAGGGTTGCCGGGCAGATTCCAGTGCACCACCGAGTGGCAATACGAATGGAAATCCAGACCCTCCTGGCCTACTGAAGTTGTTATGAGCACGAAGGGCCTGAAGGGCGAGTTGAACGCCTCTCGCACACGCTGGAGCCGATCGGCCTTCTGGTCGGTGTCTCCGGCATCGTTGAACGGCAGCGCGAAGAGGCTGCGCAGCGCGATGTCCTTGCCCCGACCGTTCTTGTCGTAGGACTGCGGCCGGAGTTGCGCTGAGCCAAGCGACACAGCCGCAGCCAGCACGCGCGATACATCCCCGATCGTAGTGCCGGGCGTGGATTCGGCGTTACCCGTTGTCTCTCGCAGGAGGTGCGCGTACTCATCGAGTACCGGTTGGATGCCCCCAGCGAGACAGTACGACAAGACGCGACGCCAGTACGCTCCGGTCTTGCGGGGAGCGAGGCCGCGTACCACGGAGATTGCTTCCTCTCCGTTGAAGAGTGCGCGGAATCCCCAGGCGATGGCGGCGGCTGCATCGAGAGCTACGGGGAGCTCATCGGGCGGAAGATCGGGCGCGACGCGCAAGAGCGACCTCAGCCCGCACACTGCAGGGCCCGCAAGTCCGGTAGACGCAACGGCGGCCAGAAGATCCTTCGGCGGAATACCGAGCTTCAGTTCGCCCCGCAGCAGTCGGCCCACCTCGTCGACTGCTCGGCGCGTCGCACGAGAACCGTCCTCGGCCGTCGCCTCCGCTTCCTCGACGAACACGCTTGCGAGTCGGTTCCAGTCGAACCACTCGGCAGTTGCGGCTGGCGATGCGATGGCGTCGAGAAGAATCGGGGCGGCCCAGTACCAATCGACGGAGCGCGCCGCGGGGTCGATTGAATCGCGGTACGCATCGAGCATGCGTTCGAGATGCGGTTTCAAGATGCGCTCTGCCTCGATTTGGAGCTTGAGGGCAGAGGCGAGTTTGCCGTTGCCGAGCAGCCTACCTAGAACAAGCGGATCCACCGTGTCGGCCAGGAACCTGCTGGGGTAGACGAGTGTCCACAACGACGCCGTGTCCAACGTCCCTTCCTTGACCTGAAATCGGAGTGGCCGACGCTGCCTTCGCGTCGTATAGACGGCTGGCTCCTTGCCCCACCCGGGATCGACTCCAAGCATGCGGCGTTCTGCCTCGTAACTCAGCAGGGATGCCACTGCGCGCGGTACCACCGCCCATGACGAGAAGACCAGTCGCTTGGTGAACGGCCGCATGTCCACGCTCTTGAATGGCTCGGCCAAAGCGTAGTACGGCATCGTGGGCGGCAGCCAGAGCAGCTTCCAGAGACCCTTTTCGATAGTCTCCTCGGCAAGCCATTGGGTTCTGGCGTGCGACGGGTCGATCTGCTCGTAGGCGTCGATTGCCTCGGGGTTCAGCGACAGTGCATTGCCCGCTCTTAGCTGCGTGGAGGCGAGCTGCGCGAAGGCGGCATCTTCGGCGATTCGATCGGTGATCTCACGATGCACCTTATAGTTGGTCAGGTAGCTGAGTAGGTAGGGCGCTGACTTCCAGTACTCCATCACGTCGGGCTGCTTCGCTTCGCGTGCGAGGCATTGCATGCCGCGATACGCTCCCAGGTCCGTTGCAGATGGCGCGATGGGACCGGTTGGCAGGATCTGCAGCATTCCGTCGCGGTCTTCGCTCGTCGCCAGACGCTCAGTCCGCACCATGAATCGCCGCAGCTCGGAAGCGAGCGAGTCACGTGTCTCCCCTAGGCGTACGTCGTCGCCGGCCTCGCCGGCTTCGTAGAGCGCAGAGCGGTAGTCATCGACCAGCCGCGTGAGATCTGCTGGGTTGGACTCGCCACGGCGTAGGAATTCGAGGGTGTCCAGGAAGTCCGAATAGTGGTCGTCGCCAGACTCGTCACCTGCACGGGTGTACATCTTGTAGGGCGTCGCCGAGAGCAGGAGCGTGCGCACCGCCGCGGGGCTGGTCTTGTCGGCATCGGGTGCATCCGAGTACTCGAAGAGCTCATGGGCGAGCTGAGCTGCGGCGTCGGTCCCACTGAGCAGCGGCTTGAAGCGCTGAAACTCGTCAAGAATGATGAGGTCGGGCTCGAGCGCCTTGAGGCACTCTTGGGCCAGCGTGTGCCTCATGTCGCGAATCCAGGCAGCGACCTTCCAACGGATCTCGTCGGGGATTCTGCCATAGGATTCGCGGCGTCTGGGCAGGAGCGTACACAGCTCGTCCCATCGCTCCTTCAGATCGGGACGCTTCTGAAGCGTATCGACGAAGTCGCGCCCCAGCGCGCTCTGCCGCAGCTTGTCGCGCCGTTCCGGTTCCTTCACCCAGCTCTCGAACCAGCTTCGATTCATACCGCCATGCAGGATGTTGAACGGGGCGGAACGTCCCGCGATGCCCCATGCCTGGTCGATCAGGTGGTAGAGAACGACGCGCTCTTCTGCGCTCCCAAGGGAGTAGCCGAACTGAAACGACGTTGCTGGAGTCAACGAGACGAAGTTCACCCGGTGCTCTTCGCCCGGCTGCAGCTCAAGCCGGTCGAGCACCAATGGCAGGAGTGTGAGCCGGGTTGCCTCTGTGGGCGAGTCGACCCCGGGGATGCGCAGCCGGTTCAGGTTCTGGCGTGCGATCTCTCCGCTGGAGCACATGTAGACGATGTCGATTCTCGGGCACTTGTCCCACAGGTGCTCAACGGTCTTCGCGACGATTCCCTTTGCCACGAGCGTCTTGCCCAGGCCGACCTCGTCGGCGACCAAGAACCGATGGGTGCAGTCATCATCGAGGTAGAGGCGCTGAAAGACATACTCGGCAGTGCGGCGCTGGAAGTCCTTCAGGTTGCCCATGACGGGGCCCGAGTCGTAGTGGCTCAGCTCGTTCATCACTTGTCCGCCTCGGGGTCGAGCAGTGTCTGCGCGTGCGCCCATATCGGATCCCAGATCGTGTCGAACCCTTCGGGCAGCAGCGCGGCGGATTTCGGGTCCGCCCGTAGGTCGGAGACCAAACGGTTCACCTGGCTAAGTCGCTTCGGTTCCCGATCGAGTGCTCGTACCAGAGATTCGAAGAGAGTCGGACCGTAGTCCTCCAGGCCAGCGAGACCGGAATCGCCGCGCTCGCCCAGATCGCGTGCGCGAGCTAGTGACGACCCAGGGGCTGCACCGTCAAGCGACGCGAGGAGCATCAGATACCGCAGCACGTTCCCGCGATCGCGCAGGATTGACCGCAGAATCGATTCGCGGCGTCCCGGTGGTTCGCCGGTGAGCGGTAACCTGCGCACGAAGCTCCGGGAACTTGAGCGCGACTCCACCGTGGCCTTGAGTTCGAAGGTGAAGAACGCAGACAAGGTCTCGATGTCCATCGGCCCCCAAACGCCGAGGCGTCCGGACATCGCCGCATTCAGCTCGACGCCGGTCATGTTCGGCGCGAGCGGGGAGACGGTCACTCGCGCGCCTGGACTGGCGAGCGGCGCCTCCGTGTGGAGCTCGAGCCGGAATGCGTCCGAGGCATCGTCCGCAACCACCCTCGCGCCAATCGGCCATCCGGCGACGCAGTACTCGGCCTCATCGAGCAGCGCGTCCAGCCGCTTTTCGACATCGCTATCGGTGTCTTCAGTCGTGTCCGTGGGCTCGTATTCGAGAAGCATGTCTCGCAACGAAGTCGCGCCCGTCTCACCGAACTCCAGCAGCTTTTCGATTCGCATCGAGCGATCGGCGTCGAGCTCCACCATGAACTCCACGTTTCCCGACATACCGGCATGGGTCGCATTTGCCGAGCCGGTGAGGATTCGGACTCGCCCCTGCCCGTTGTGCATCACGTAGAGCTTCGCGTGTAGGCCGGCCATCGGGCGCTCATTTTCAAGCGCGTCTGATGGTGCACCCGAATCCGAGGGCTCCGCTTCAGCAGCATCGTTCAGCACGTACATCTCCGCGTAGGGCTCAAGCTTCTCGGCGGGCATGTCGTTGAGCGATGAAGTGCGCGAGATGATGATGGGGATCCGAGCCCTCGAAGCGAGATCCGCGACCGTGTCTTGGGTCAGGAAGGGCGAAACAACGAGAAGCTGCCGCCACCCAGTGCCAATCATGTTCCGGCTCGAGTACCCGGGTATCCCAAGCGGCCAGAATCCGACGTCCGGGGAGAACCCGAGCGGAGTCTCCCAGCGCACTCGTCGGCACTCATCGGCGATCGTTCTGATCTGGCTCGCGCGGTCCGGGGACAGAGGCCGTGTGGCCATGTTGGCGACCTCGGTGACGAAGTCCGAAAGCGGCCGGTTCGCGGAGAACCCGTTCTGCCGGTCGATGAGCTCTCCGTCAAGTACGAGCACCGTATCCCAAGAACGGTCGAACGTGAGGTTGCGCGAGAGGCAGAGGAGACGGTAGCGGGTCGCCTTGTTCTCAGCGGTGTACCGCAGCACCCACACCTTGGGGTGGAATGCTCCGCGACTCGGTAGCGCCTCGTAGACGCAGTCTTCGACGTAGGCGAATAGCGGCCGCTGGTTCTTTGGGACCGAGATCTTGCCTGCCTGACAAAACAGCGTGATGCGATCCGCGTTTCGCCGTAGCGCTTCAATGAGCGGGAGCGGCTCGAGTACGTTCTCGCCTTCACCATCTTCGGTGTCAAAGAACGTGAATGGCAGCGCGGCCACCATCAGCGCGACCAAGTCCAAGGTGTACGTGGTGCCGAACGCCGCGCTGAGTTCGTAGCCCGCAGGCGGTCGAAGCGCATCGAGCAAAAGGGTCCGGGAGTTAGGCTCAAGCATCGTTGCCCCCGGCCAGGCCCTCGACGATGTCGTTGATGATCAGCTGAGACGTGCCCCACCTGAAGTCGAGCTGCTGCGCACCCGAGAACCCACCCCACATGTCGAGCGCCCGCTGGTTGGCCAGGCGGGCCAGCGCACCTTTGAGCGAGGTCTCCCTGTCGCGAATCAAGGTGCGGAACTTGGGGTCGTCCGCCAAGGTCGAAGGCGTGCTGATAGCCGCATCAAGCCAGGTGTCGACGAATCGCCGCGTCTGAGGACGAATCGACGACGCACGGTCGGCCATGGCCCAGAAGTCCCTGCGCTTCCAGCCATTCAGGCGCTTCGCGCCGTCCTCCATGAGGGCGACCCAGTCATTCCAACGGCCCTCGAAATCCGCAACCTTCTCGGCTTGATCATCGGCGACTCGCTTCTGGGCGAGCATGAGGTTGTAGAGGATGGCGGCGCCCAGGATCGTCTCGGAGAAGTTGCGCGCGTGGAGGAGCTGCTCGGTGTGCGAGTCCTCGAACTGCGACGCGAGTGGGTGCTCCCAGACGTAGGGCACGCCGTCAGTTGGCTCCGGAGAGTTCGTTACGAGCCACGAAAGCAGCGAGTCGCCGACTCTGCCGCGTAGGCGATCCTTCAGGTAGTCGGCCTCCTCCCGCGTCAGCCGCAGGTTCATGCCGATAGGGAAGTCGTACGGAATCTTGGGAAGCCCAGGATGCCAGTTGGGAGTCGCCGCTCTCCAGACGTCCTCATCTCCCGCGTACTCGGGAGCGGCGTCTCTGGCGGCGTAATAGCTGTCCAACGAGCGGTAGTAGCTGCTTTGCGAATCGGGGTAGAGGCGTATGCCCCAGACGCCGAGACCCTGCCAGTAGATGCTGCCGGGCAGTCGTTGCAGGCGCTCGCGAGCGTCTCGTCCAATCACGCCGTCGGTCTCTCCAGATGCCAGTAGGGCGTTGATCAGCCCGACCTCACGATTCCGTGTGACCGATTCGATATCCGCCGAGGCGGTGCGGCGCGATTCCAGGCGGGTGTAGATCCACGGCGCGAAGAGGAAGTACCGGGCGCGAGTCATCAGGGTCGTTGTGCCGGGAAACAGCAGGTCGGCGATCGAGTCCCGAATGATGCCGATGCCCAGCTCGTCGCGTGTGTCCCGGTCGCGGAAGGCGTCGACGACGTCCATCGCCCGACGCCGCTCCTTGTCCGACGAGTCGAGCCAGGTCAGGCTGCTCATCGCGCGCGCCGACGCGCACGGCTGTTGCCACGCACGGATTGGAGCGCTGGGACTTGGCTCATCGGTTCCCCCTGACCAGCCGTATCGTCAATGCGAGGCTAGCACAGCGGGCACTAGGTACTCACCACAGTTGTCGACAGCCGTGCGCGAGGATGTCATGCAGTGGGTTCGGCTTTACTCCCAGGCCAACAATGCCGAACATAGACGTACTGCCACCGTTCGGGGGAACGCGTGTGACTGTCACTGACCCAGCCAACCTCAATGGCAACCCGGACCTCTTCATCCGGATTGCCGAGAATGCGCTCACCGTCGCCGATGAACTCCGCGAGGACTACTTCAAGTCCACGCTGGGACTCGCGCGTTCGATGCGCGATGAGTTTCGGCGAGGCGAGGGCACCTACCGAATCAGCCGCATCCCCCTCGATGAGCAGACGCCCTGCGCTGTCGCGTTCGTGGACGGCGGACTGTCGAAGATCGACGTTGGACTTGGCGTGCCCCTGATTGTTCGCGCGGGTATCTTTCGTGTGAAGCAAGGCGAGCGGGATCTGGAGAAACGCGAGACGTTCGACCATTTCCCGCTCATGCTCGGACAACTCCGCGGCGGCCTGAAGGCGAGTTCGAAGTACGGCGACGTCGTGCGGGAGCTCGTTGAGCTCGGGGCTCTAGTGACAGCGCTCGAGGACGAGCGCTTCTCGGACATTCGAGTCCTGATGCTCCACGGTCCGCTGCAGTTTGTGAGCGGCCCGTTCTTCGAGCACTGGTTCTACCCCGAAGACTACGAGCAGATGCTCGGTATGTCTGATGACCGTCCGCATGTTCAAGAGGTCCTCGGTGCGTTCGCCGGCTGGTGCGAAGCATGCGTGCACCGCGAGACCGGCCGCTGCAGCCAGGACCTTGAGGATCAACACCTACCGGCCGTTTGCATGATGGCATTCCTGCAGGAGTACGTGTTCAGGCGTGCCGCGGAGAATGGCGTTCTCCTTTGCGGTGTGGTCGAGCGTTCATTCGGCCGCAGCATCACCAAGTACGTCGTCAAGCGGATGCTCGATCGGGAGCCCGAGGTCTTCGGTTCACTGCTCGAATCGCTCGCGATTGATTCGAAGGCTGCGGGCGTCCAAGCGGATGCGATCCTCGACGCGACTCGCTACAACGATGCGGTGCTGCTCGCTCTCGCACTTGATCGGGGCGAACAGCTCGATTGGTATCCGGTCGAGCCCACTTCTCGGATCCGTGATGAGCGCGCTGCGCTATTCCCGCACGTGCAGACGACGTTTGTTCGCACAACGTCCGCCAAGTACCCGATGCGCATCGAGGTGCCTGCTTCGTACGTGTCGGCAGACCTTGATGAGATCGTATGCAGGTCATTCGAGTACGCCAACCTGCTTCCGAACTACGCGTTTCCAATCGGACTCGACATCGTGGACAAGTACGCCGCGATACCTGGATGGATGACGAAGGCGTACAGACAGCTGATTCTTGCGCAGTACGGACGGCTGCTGGCGGGCGAGTATGTGGACATGACCGACGTCGAGCGACTACAGATGATGGTCCTGACTCAGGGCCAAGGTGGCCGCAAGCGCACGGACAGACCGGGGGTATAGAGCGTGTCGGAACAACGAAACGGCAAGGCTGTTGGGACGGTTGTGGGTGTCAGCTCCACGAGCGAGTTCCAAATGCAGGTCAAACCCGACTCGGTTCGCGCTCAAGACCTGGTTGCGGTCGACACCTGGGAGGACGAGAAGCGGTTTCGAGTGTGGGCGAAGGTCGGCACCATTGAGCGGCTGAACCCACTCTTCCCACGCGAAGCCGCGCAGGAGCTGGCGTTTCAGGGCCGGGATCCCATGGACTCCGTCGTCTCGATGTCACGAGAGATGATCACAGCGACATGCACGGTGGTCGGTGTGCAACGCGACGGGCGGCTGGAACCGCCTAAGTACCCGGTACAGCCGGCTGGTCAGGTATACATCCCGCCCGCCGATGAGATCGAGTCGTTCCTTGTTGGGGATACCCCACAGCATCGCAGGCTCTATTTGGGCAAGGAGCGAGGAAACAAGGACGTCTCCGTCTACGTCGATGCGCACATGGTCGTGTCTCGGCACTTGGCCGTGCTCGCTTCCACGGGTGCGGGCAAGACAGTGGCTACACGCAAGTTGCTTGAGGAGCTGATGGTCAAGCGCTACCCAATCTTGATCTTCGATCCCCACGGGGACTACTCGGGGCTTCACGTTGCGCAGCACACCGAGGTCACCACCTACTTGCCGGAAATCCGCATTGGCGACGAAGAACCGGACGCCATTTTGGGGTTCGTGGCGGGACTGTCGGGCGAGACGCTTACTGCGCCGCAGGAGTCATTCCTAGCTGCCGCAATTGAGGTCCTTAGCGAGCCCGATCTGCTGCGCCAGTTCAACGCCGCCCTGCTTGAGGTGGAGCGCCCAGCGCTTGTGAAGACCGCTGCTAGGGACCACTTCTACGCGCTCGCGGAAATCTGCGAGAAGGTCATGGACTTCAAGAGCGCTGACGACCGGGCCAGTCTGCCGCGCGAGATCATGAGGGTATCGGCTGCGCTCAATGTCGGCGCCAGCACTGCCAACGCCGTTAGGCGACAGACGCGCAAGGCGGGCTGGCAGTACTGGAACATGATGAAGACGAACCGGAAGTTCGCGCGCGAGTCCAAGCCACTCCCGGCGAACAAGGAGCTCAAGTCCATCATCAAGCAGGCCGCGGTAGCCATCGTGTCACTTGAGGGATACTCCGATGCCCTGAGGCAGTCGCTCGTCGCGTCGATTATGCAGCGGCTGCTGGCAGAGCGAATCGATGACAACGTGCCGCGCTTTCTTACAGTCATCGAAGAAGCACACAACTTCATTCCGAACAGAATCGACGGCTCTGATGCACCGTCGCTGCCCGTCATCAAGCAGATTGCGACCGAGGGCCGCAAGTACGGGATGGGACTGGTGTTCATCAGCCAGCGCCCGAGCCGCATCGACGCCACTGTGCTGTCGCAGGCGAACAGCTACTTGATTCTCAGGATCGTGAATCCAAACGACCAAAAGTACATCCGAGATGTCGTGGAGACGATGGGGGAGGACGAGGCGAGATCGCTCCCCAACTTGAACACGGGAGAGGCGCTACTGTCGGGACTCTATACTCGGATTCCCGTGATGGTCCGGGTCGAGAAGAGCATCAGCCAAGGGTCTCACGAGGAAGAGGACTTCCTTGCGTACGTCGCCAAGCGCGACGGCGGGGCGATGAGGGCGGCTGAGGATTAGGCGCTATCAAGTCGGTATCAGGCTGGAACAGCGCGGCGCCTAGTGCACCGCCGCCGCGCGGCCTAACAGATCGTCCGGAGAGATGTCAGACCCACATGCCACGCTACCAGCGGGAATACGCTAATGTATCGAGCGGGGGAGGGCGGCACGTGACGTATCGCGACATCACACTGCAGAAGGCCTATGACTCGGGCTCGTCGGATGCCGACGTCTTGCTAGATTTCTACGTGCCGCTGCTCGAGAAGTCGGTGTCGTACGACAGGCTCTCGGGGTTTTTCTCGTCAGGGGCGCTTGCCGTTGCTGCGAGGGGCATAGCCGGCCTCATCCACAACGGCGGCTCGATGCGCATCGTAGCTAGCCCCAACTTCACGCGGCGAGATCTGGAAGCGCTCCAGAACGCGGGGGACGAAGGATTGTTGGCCGCCGCAACTGCCGCCGCCGAATCGGCCCTGAATCTCGACGAGCTGGCAGACAGCATCGCGCGCGATCACGTACGCGCTATGGCGTGGATGCTCGCCGAGGGTCGGCTCGAGATCAAGCTGGTCGTCCCATCAACTACCGCAGACTACGGAGACGGGCTCTTCCATCAGAAGGTCGGGATCCTGCGCGACGGGGTGGGCAACATCGTTTCCTTCGGCGGCTCCATCAACGAGACGGCCGCTGGCTGGACCGACAACATCGAGGAGTTCAAGGTCTTCCGAAGCTGGGAGGCCAGCGAACGGGAGTACCTCAATCGCGATGAGGAGCTGTTCCGGCGGTACTGGAACGGCGGCACGCAAAGGGCGCGAGTGGTTGCTCTTCCGGATGCAGCGCGCAAGAAGCTGATGTCGTATGCGCCCACTGACGTTGAGGAGCTCGACCTGGATTTGTCCAAGCTTCGGAAGCGCCGCCCAAGTGGACCGAAGTTCCAGCTGCGGTCATATCAGGCGGAAGCAGTCGACGCGTGGTTTGACCACAACTGCCGCGGCATCTTTGAGATGGCTACCGGCACAGGCAAGACCAAGACGGCAATCGCCTGTATCGCGCGCCTCGCAGAACAACCGGGGAAGCAGCTGACGGTCATCACGGCGCCGTACCAGCACATTGCTGTGCAGTGGGCGGCGGAACTCGAGGGCAAGCGGCTGGTCACGACCTTTGGCGCTGGCAACTGGCGAGCTGAGCTGAACAATCTGGCATCCGACGCGAAGCTCGGCCGCGCGAGGGAGGCCTATGTCGTGGCGGTCCAGAACACGGCCTCCATGCACGACTTTCTCGAAACCGTTGAGGGACTCGCGAAGACCTACGACCGTGTTGCCTACATTGGCGACGAGTGCCATGGGCTCGGTGCCCCCGAGATGCGCAAAGCGCTGGGTGAGTTCTACACGCATCGGCTCGGGCTGAGCGCAACACCGACCCGCTGGTTCGATGATGACGGTACCGCCGTACTACACGACTTCTTCGGCGAGACGGTGTTTGTCTTTGGTATTCACGAGGCGCTGAACTGGGTTGATCCGGTCACGGGACTCACTCCGCTGTGCCCATACAAGTACTGGCCGCGTTTTGTCTCGCTCGATGGCGAAGAGCTTGAGGAGTATCAGGAACTAACAAACAAGCTGGTGACGCTAATGAGCGCCGAGCAAGGCTCCGAGGCCCATGACATCTACGAGCGCCTGCTGTTCAAGCGTGCCGATATCGTCAAGAAGGCCTCTGCGAAGATCGGCGAACTAGGCAGGATTCTCGACGAGCTAGGCCAGGTCGATCATTGCCTCGTCTACTGTCACAGTTCCGAGCAGATGCTGGAGGCGCAGGAGCAGCTCTGGAAGCGGGGGATTCGATACAGCCGTTTCACTGGTGCGGAAGGCACGACGCCTTCCGACGAGTTCGGCGGACTCAGCGAACGAGAGCACATTCTCGGGAGTCTTGATCGAGGCGATGTTGATGCGCTAGTCGCCATGAAGTGCCTGGATGAGGGCGTAGACGTGCCAAGCGCACGCCTCGGGATCATTCTTGCCAGTTCAGGCAATCCGCGGGAGTTCGTCCAGCGCCGGGGGCGCTTACTTCGGCGAGCGCCGGGTAAGGACTTCGCATTGATCTATGACTTGGTTGTGACACCCAACATCGATTGGCTTGCGGATGAAAGGGTTAGGGACATCGAGCGGAAGCTTCTCGCTAAGGAGCTTCAGCGCGTCGATGAGTTTGCCGAGAATGCGAGTAATGGTCTTGAGGCACGCACGGAGGTACTAAGGCTTCTCGCCAAGTTGTTGTGACGATAGGGGGACGGCATGGCAGGCGACACACTGGTCGCGCAAAGGATCGCGCGCATGGAAGAAGACGATGCGGTCAAGAGGTGCCTTCAGGCTCTATTCACCCATGAACTAGAGACAGCGGATCAGGTAATGCCGCATTTCAACGCGGAGTACGAGAGGGCAATCACCAAGTTCGCCCCAGCCTGGGACCCATCGCTTGCAGAGGGTGAGGCTGAAGCGGAGTGAGAATCCAGCGAATCAAGATTGAGAACTTCCGCCAATGGCAGAGCCTTGACCTCGATCTGGGCGACGAGCGCTCTGATGTCACTATCGTCGTGGGGAGTAATGGCGCAGGCAAGACCAATCTACTGAACAGCATCATCTGGTGCCTGTATGGTCGCGAGGACTACTACAGTCGGGACATGGATGCCTGTCCACTTGTTAGTCAGGCCTCGCTCGACAGCGCTGATGAGGGTGCGCTCCTCGTCTGCAGCGTTACCGTCGAGCTGGGCTTCGCAAATGGCGGATGGGCGGAGATAACCCGTGCCCAGGAGTTTGTTAAGTCGGGGAAGACCGCCCAGCGCCATCAGGCCGAGCTCAAGGTGCTAACGCGAAAGTCTGCCGACAAGGGGTGCGTCAGCGAGGCGAATCCTGAGCACTGGATTGAGCGTACCGTACCCGCCAGACTCGAGCCCTACTTCCTCTTCGACGGCGAGCGACTCGACAACTTCTTTAAGAACGCGGAGGCGCAGAAGGTCGAGGATGCAGTGCTTCAGATCGCACAGATCGATCTGCTGAGACGGCTGATCGATCACCTCGAGAAGGTCTCCTCGAAGCTCTACTCCAAGGCGGCGCGTGCCGGCGGCGGCGGCGATGCTGAGATTCAGGCCAGCCGGCTCGATGACACGCGAGCGCGCTTGGAGAAGAAGATCGAGGAGATTGCGCAGTATCGCGCCGCGATCTCCACCCACGACGACGTGGTTCGCATGCTTGAGTCGAAGGTTGGAGACATTGCGGCTGTCGCGCAAGATGTTCGTAAGAGGCAGGAACTGCAGTCGCAGTTCAACCAGATCGGTGCAAGCGTCGAAGAGAGTTGGGCGGAACTGCACAAGTGGTCCGGGAAGTCAGCGCCGGGTATCTTGGCGTTCGAGGCGCTCCAGGGGCTACGTTCGACTATTGATGCCGCCAGAGCCGAACGGCGTCTGCCGCCCCCAGTAGCACCCGATATTCTTGAGGAACTGCTCGGCAAGTTCGAGTGCGTATGTGGGAATCCGCTCACCAAGGGATCCGACGGTCGCAAGCGGATCGAGGAGCTGCTGGCCGAGTACGAGCACATTGGGCAGCTGGGTGACGTGCTCTTATCCCTCGAACCAGGGATGAGAGCTGTGCTTGCGGGAACCTCTGCTTCTCCTCAGACCGCAGAGAGCATCATGAAGCGGATCGATGACTGGGAGACGCGGGCACAGAATGTCGGGCAGGAGCTTGAGGTTCTCAATGGCCGACTTGCCGGTAATGAGGATAGCCAAGTCCAGCAGATTGAGCAGGAGCTTCGACGCGCAAGGACAGAACTTGAGAGGGCGCGATTGGAGCTTGCGAAGGCGGAGATTCGTGCGGAGGAGTTTCGCGAGACAATCTCGGAAATCGAGAAGGATCTTGGAAGACTCAAGTCCCAAGACGCAAAGCTCGCCGGGCTAATCAAGGAGGCTCAGTTCGCCAAGCGCTGTCTGGCTGTGGCGCGAGGCACCTATGACGAGCTCACGACAGAAGTGCGCATGAAGGTGGCCAAGTCGCTTGACGAGAACTTCCGGAGCATGATCTGGACGAAGGACCTGGTCGAGTCCGTCACCATCAATGAGAACTACGGGGTTTCGGTTACCAACTCGAGGGGCTTTGAGATCCTGCCGGTTCTATCTGCCGGTCAGCGTGAGTGCCTTGCGCTGGCGTTCTCGCTGGCACTCAGTGAGGTTTCCGGGTACGAGTTCCCCATGGTGATCGACACGCCGATGGGTCGGCTCAACCGCGACGTACAGACGTTTGTCGCTCAGGTGTTCGCTGAGACCACGAAGGCGGCGGACGGTCACGGACCTCACCAGCTAATGATGTTGATGACCGACACGGAGTACACAAAGGACGTTGCCCGGGTGTTCGCGACGCGCAACCCAACGGTGTTCAAGATCAACTTCGACTCGAAGCAAACCGTGTCCACGCTCGAGGGGGTGCGATAGATGGCTGGTCGAACGATTCTTCAGTTCAGCAAAGATAGCGTCGACACCTACAAGCAGTTGGGTGAAAGCCTCGGCGGACTTACGAACCTCGAGGTCTTCCTGATCGCCATGGCCTGGGGATTCAGGAACGGTATTCGAGCCGAGAAGGTAGTCAAGTCGAACACGGGGCCGCGCCTTGAGTACTTCAAGGACAGCGACATGGCGATCGTTGCCGCCGTCCAGCTTGCTACCACAGATGATCCGGACTCACTCCTTGACCTGGATGCACGGTACGACATGGCTGAGCAATTCGCCGAAGGCGGAATTCGCCTACTGAAGAGCGAGATGGAGAAGCAAGGGGACTTCGCACGGATGTTCTCCGCAGAGATCAAGACGGTTGCCGACGAGATACTGATTGTGCCGCTGTGAGTCCCACCAACGGGCAGTTCGAGGGCAAGGACTTCTGGGAGAGCAACCCTGACTTCGACGCCCTAGTAGAGCGAACTCGAAACCCAGATTCGCTGGAACGCTGGGCCGCGATCTTCGAGCTTGGTGAGCGCGGGGATGCAAGGGCGGCGGATCGGCTCAGGTTGCTTACGAGCGACAGCGACGAATTCGTTAGGGATGCGGCCAGATCTGCTCTGGCGAAGATCAACGTCGAGGTCCTCAGAGAATCCGGCACGCTTGAGGCTGATGGCTCGACGTGTGTGACTAGAGCCAGGCGCATGCGGACCCATCTCGACGCGCCCGTCTACACCGCCTGGAAGACCCGGCCGGTGCCAACTCCCTCACGGGGTGGAACCTGGGTCATTCACACTGTCGTTCAAGAGATCGTCGAAGTTGAGGGGCCTGTGACGGGCGGGCGGGTGCTCAGCCTATACTGCCGGGCGGTGTCGCCAAACACTATGTCCCAAGTACCGCACGCGCCCATACGGTCCGCAATTGAGAGACTGGTCAAGAAGGGCAAACTGGTTCGCTGCGACGACTTCAGTTCGGACAAGGTTGAAGAGTGGACGTTGCAGCGAGTTGGCAGTCCTTGCGCCTGCGTCCGGCAGCGGGGGCTGCGCGAACTCAAGGAGATTCCCGCGACAGAAGTGCGCGAGGCGCTTCTTTCAATGGCGGGGCCGGCTGCTCGACGTAGGGGGCTCGATCACGAGCGCGCCTTCGAGTTGATCGTGTCGTTCTATGCGGCAGAGAAGGAGCTCGAGAAGATAGGGCTGCTGCTCACGAACCAATGGCGGGGACTGCTGAACGCCTGATGGGGGATGCGATGGACTTCGCGGAGGAAGAGGAGCTGCGGCTTGAGTCCTTGCTGGAGCAGCTTGAGGACGACAGCCCTGACGTGAGATGGCTCGCGGCGATCGGGCTGAGGGAGCTGGGCGACCCCGCAGCCGCACCAGCGATAATCGAACGGGTTCGGGCCGAGAGCGACGAACAGGCCCTGAGGGCCATGCAGGCTGCGCTTAGGGCGTTGGGCAAGACGATTTCCGCCGAGCAGGCGAAGACGCGCTCTGTCCGGGCTATTGAACACGCGCAGAAGCAGTCGGAGTCCAACACGCCGGTTGACGATTCGGTAGATGCCTACCTCGACTCAATTGGGAGGATGCCCCTGCTCACGGCAGCGCAGGAGATAGATCTGGCCATGAAGATCGAAGCCGGGCGCGAAGCCTCCAGCCCAACCAGTTCAGCGTTCGGTGATAGGGATAGCATTGATCGCTCTGAGGTGCGTCGCCTAGCGCGGATCCGACGAATCGGACTCGATGCCGAGAAGCAGCTGGTCGAGGCCAACCTGCGCCTCGTCATCTCGATCGCCAAGCGCTACGTAGGACGCGGCATGCCGCTCCTCGACCTCATCCAGGAAGGCAACCTCGGTCTCATGCGGGCCGTCGAGAAGTTCGACTACACGAAGGGCTTCAAGTTTTCCACGTACGCGACCTGGTGGATACGCCAGGCGATTACCCGCGCAATAGACAACCAGGCACGGATCATTCGCATTCCGGTGCACCTCTTGAGCGATGTCAACGAAGTGATTCTGTGGCGAGAGTGGCTCGCGATACTCTACGGGCGAGAGCCGACGCCCGAAATAGTGGGCGAGTGGCTTGATATGCCCGTTGAGCGAGCGAGGTTCTTGCTGGACATCAGTCGGGAGCCTGACAGTCTCGACATTCCCGTGTGCCAGGAAGCGCGGGGTCCAGGGACGCAGGACGACTACGATCCGCTCACCGATTACGGGGAAGAACGTGCCGAGGGTATGGAGCTCGGGGACTCGATCGTGGGAATTGATGCGGATACGACAGTTGAGACCGTGAACTCCCACTGGCTGCGAGAAGATGTGGTCGCCGCTTTGGAAGGACTCGAGGAGCGCGAGCGGCGGGTACTTGAGCTTCGTTTTGGTCTGTTGGATGCAGCCCCGAAGACACTCGAGCAAGTGGGGCGCGAATTCGGCATCACTCGCGAGCGAGTTCGGCAAGTAGAGTCCAGTGCGCTAGACAAGCTAAGGCATCTGGGTAAGGGCATCAGACTCAGAGACTACCTACGCTGACAGTCTCCGGAAGGTGCCGGCACCGTCGATACAGGGCGACGAGGACCCCACATGGCCCGCATGATCCCACTCCACATACCCGCCTCGGTCGACTCAGAGGCAGAGCGCATCCTCTTCGACGAGCTTGCACGTGCATGTTGCGCGGACTGGATCGTGCTGCACTCGCTTGACCTCGCACAGCGCGGCACAGGGCCTCTCGGCGAGGCGGACTTCGTGGTGATCGCGCCGGGGTACGGCGTGATCGTGATCGAGGCCAAGACGTACCTCGCGCGTACGCCGGCGGGCGAGTGGCTCACACATCCCAACGGTCCGCCCAAGCAGCGCAGCCCGTTTCAGCAGGCTGGCAACGCGATGCACCGCATCCGCGAGTGGGTGCGCACGCACGGGCTGCCCGACGTGCTCGCGACCTGTGTAGTCATCGTGCCGGACATGGACGTCTCGGCGGGGCGCGACCAGATCGAGTGGTCGGCTCGGCAGCTCATCGATCGGGCGCGGTATCGCTCCAAGAGCCTCGAGCAGCTGCTCATCGACGAGTTCGATGCGCAGCGCGCCGAGCTGCAGCATCCCCCCGAGCCGCTCACGCTCGAGCAGGCGGAGCGCATCGTGCGCGTGCTGCGCGGCGAGGTCGAGTGCTACATCAGCCCCAGGGCGCGCATCGAGAGCCAGCTTGCCGACGTGCGTCGATTCACCGAAGAGCAGTTCCGCGTGCTCGACCAATGGGATGGCAACTCGCGGGTGCTCGTTGACGGGCTCGCCGGCACCGGCAAGACGCTGCTTGCCATCGAGGCGGCTCGGCGAGGTGTCGAGAGCGGCCGGCGCGTGCTGTTCCTGTGCTACAACCGCCTGCTCAGCGAAACGCTGAAGGCGGAGACCGCTCCTCTCGGCGAGCTGTGCACGACCGTCACGATTCACGAGCTGATGCAGGGTGCCGCAGGCGAGAAGTGGAAGCCCGGACTCACGCATGAGTATTGGGAGACCGAGCTGCCGGAGAAGGCGTTCGATGCGTTCGCGGAGCGCTACGCTTCGCATGATGCCGCGCAATACGAGGAGCTCGTGGTCGACGAGGCGCAAGATATCCTCGGCAATCCGAACTTCCTGACGGTGCTCGACACCGTATTGCTGCGCAGTCTCGCCGGTGGGCGATGGCGCGTGTTTGGCGACTTCGGGCACCAGGACATCTTCGGTCGCGGCTGGGGCGATCCGCGCGAGGTGTTCCAGCGCCATCTGGGCTACGAGCCGCCGGTCGTGATGCTGCGCGAGAACTGCCGCAACCTGCCCAGGGTTGCTCACCTCGCCGGGGCGCTTGGCGAGGTGGCGGGCGGCTACCACGACTGCGTGCGCGACGACGACGGATTCAACCCGCGAGTGCTGTTCTACGACGGTGCCAAGACCGCGAAGAAGGCACTCGTCGACGCGCTTGAGGGGCTGTCGTCGGAGGGCTTCGAGCCAGGGCAGATCGTGGTGCTGTCGCGACACAGCGTGCGTAACTGCCTGGCGGCGTCGGTGGATGTTGCGCCGTGGCGTGATCGGCTGCGGACGCTCGCGGAGGTTGGGACGGGCGGCTACACGGGCTACGACTCGATCCTGCGGTTCAAGGGTCGCGAGGCGCCGGCCGTCGTGGTGACGGACGTGGATCCGCTCGGCGACAGCCGCCCGTGGGAGGACCTCGATGACGTACGTTCGCTGCTGTATGTGGGCGTGACCCGCGCCCTCAGCCGCGTGGTCGTGATCGCGCATGAGAGCTGGCGCGACCAGTTGCCGTGGGCGCCGATGGACGGGATGGGGCTGGAGAGCGGGGAGAGTGTCAGAGCTGAGTGGGAGAGTCAGCCTCGGACGGAATCATGAGCTGTACCGTTCCTTCGGTGCACGCATGTTGTCGCGCCGCGTGAAGAGCGGCAGACTACTGGAGAAACCGGTTGGTCAACGAGGGGGGTTCGCATGTCGTCGGACAAGGATTTTGAACGACTCATTGCCGAGAAGATGAAGTCGCAGGCCGAGGAAGGTGGCCTCGACCCCAACCGCATCAATCCTGAAGACGTGTGCGTCAGTACCACAGGCCGCACCGTGGAAGTCAGCTACGGCGACGCCAAGGTGGTGCTCCCGGCGCCCTCTCAGCGAACCTTGGATGAATGGTTCAAGGAGAATGGCCAGCAGATTGCGGGTGCCATGATGGCCCTTGGCGGCGTTGTTGTGGGTATGGCCGGCGCCGTTGGCGCCGCGGTCTACATGAACAAGAACAAGTAGCTCTCGCCTATCACCCCTGTGGACCATCACGCGGCCCCGGTGTATACGCAACGGGCGCATTTTCGGGAGTTGGGAACGAATTGGGCAACGAGATTGAGATCATCGGCGACGGCGACGGTTTCGCGTTTCTCGGAAACGCGACGGACGTTGAGCGCTTTCTCCGCGATCAGAGCTTGGACCAAGTCCCGTCGAAGAAGCTCGACTTGAACCGTCTGAAGTCAAGCGCGGCCGTTGGTGCAGACGTCGCGAAGAAGATCACTGAGAACTCGGGGCGCTGGGTGAAGTTGACGCCTGAGTCCGCGACCGCGGTAAGGAAGTTCGGTCTAATGGCGACCAAGACCCCGGGTGTCAGCCATGCCATGGTTGGCAAACCTGGCGAAATCCAGAAGTGGATTCAGATAGCCAAGGGCCCCGCTATGCTTCTGAGCGGTCCGACGGCAATCATCGCGCTGTCCGCGATGATGCAGCAGCAGGCCGTGCAGGCGCAGATGGACGAGATGCTCGAATATCTCAAGGCCATCGACGAGAAGGTCGATGACATCCTCCGCAATCAGAAGGACGCGGTACTTGCGGACATGATCGGGGTCGATCTGGTCATCGAGGAGGCTTTCACAGTCCGCGAGCAGACTTGCCGGGTCTCTGAGACCACATGGTCGAAGGTCCAGGCGACGTCCATGATCATCGCGCGCACGCAGGCGTATGCAATTCGTCAGCTTGACGGGATCGCTGGCAAGCTTGAGAGAACGACCGACGCCGGCGAGATGGCCAAGGCCGCCAAGGGTGCCGAGAGCAAGGTTCGGGAATGGCTTGCAGTCCTCGCGCGCTGCCTGCTACTTCAGGACGGGATTGCAGTGCTCGAGCTCGACCGCGTGCTTGATTCTGAACCAGAGGAACTCGAGCAGCACCGCCTGGGGTTGGCCGCGGCCAGGCAGAAGCGCGTCGAACTGCTCGCTCAGAGTACTGGCTGCTTGCTGACGCAGATGACGGAGACTGTGCGCAAGGCGAACTCCAAAGTCCTCTTCAATCCACTGAAGTCGCCCGCCACGGTACGTTCGAGCAAGAGGGTCTCGGACGACGTACACGAGTTTCGTGGGCGACTTGGTCTCGATTCCGATCAAGAGGACTGCGAAGCGAAGCGCTGGAGCCAGGCGGCGACCGAGACGAGAGACCAAGTTGTCTCCGCCACGGTCGAGGGCGTGAGTGCTGCCTACCATCTTGGCGCAGAGACGGTCGACCACGCCGCTGCTGCATTTCGCCCAGTCGACGCGGACGGTGACGGGGCAGGCAAGGCCCCGGTCCTGACTGCTGCCGAGGAGGCTGGTGCCGCGATCAAGGGCGCGGCCGCTGATGCCGCGGGTGCGGTGAGTGCCGGCGCCAAGACGGCAGGCGCGGCAGTGGGCGGGCTGGTGGCCGGCGCCGCTGACGCGGCTGACTCGCTATTTGGGCGCAAGAAGGATGCGGCCGCGCCGGAGGAGCCTGTAGAGGCAAAGGACGGGGTCACGGAGACTGGCGACGCGTAGTATCTCTGTGTCGCGACCGCTCGGAGCGCGGCGACCTGGTTGTGCCGACGGCTGCAGTTATCTGCGAAGCAGCCAGATCGCGTCTTCGCTCTCTAAAGCAAAAGGCCTAGGGGCCAAGCAGCAGGTGTGATCCGTGATCACGCGTCTAAACCTCAGTGCTCAGCGAGAACGATGATCCGGTCATCGCAGCACAGTTGCACCTGCTCTGACTTAAGCGGATTGGTGTGCACGCCGTAGGCTACGGATGCGTCCCGAGCCTCACGCCTGATTCGAAAGCCGATTGCCGTCTCACCGCGGCGTCTGGCCGACTCGACGATTGTGTAGAAGTCGACGGGCTGTTCACATGAGATGTAGTCGCCAGCAGGCTTGAGCGTTAGTTCTGAGCCTCCGTGGTCGAAGAGCTGCTCGAATACCGCATCGAGATCAGCGTTCTCCGACAACTGAGCCATCATCAGACTCGTCAGGTGCTCGCTGACGATGAAGTCATCGACTTTGGCCACCTCGGCCAGATCGCGATTTCGCATATCAAGCATCTCACTGACGATCGCAGCAGTCGTCTTGTCCCTGTCGGCGATATCGCGAAGATGAAGCAGCGTCACAAGCGTGATCGCATCCGCAGCTTGTGCACCGAGGTCGCGGTATGCCAGCACGATCACATGGTCGTATCCTGCCGCCTCCAACTGCTCGAGCATTTCGCGGTTGCGGATATCGGCCGTCAACACGGTGAGCTTCTGATTCACGAGTTCACCGCCAGATCGCATGATCTGTTCCTCAACGTCAGTGAAGCGGCTAACCACCGTTAGTGATGAACCCGGTGACACGTAGGCGTCGAGTTCGTGGGTGATGGCGGGTCCGGACACGTTCCAGCCGAGTATCAGCGCGCGCTCGGGTGCCGGTTCTGTCATCTCGCAGCATCGGATCGCATCCGCCGGGATCTCCGATCCGGGGCCAATAGAGGGCGTGAAACGGTCGTCATCCTGCGCGATTGCGATGACTCGGTCGCCTGATTCGAAGAGCGCATCCATCTGCGGATTAATGTGCACGGATGCGTCAGCGCGCTGAATGCCGATAACCGCGGAATTCTCATAGGCGGACAAGAGCTCGCCGTAGCTCCGTCCGGTCAGGGCGGGGGCATCGGCGAAGTACACCTCGTCACCACCGAAATCCAACAGCTCGCTGTAGACCACAGACAACCCACATTGACGCGAAGTCTGTGCGATCACCCGGGCGATCAAGTCCGAAGATAGTACCGACAGCATCCGATCACCGCTGCCAACCATACGCATTACATCGGAGCTTCGCGGATCCGACACCTGAGTCACAACGTGATAGGGCCCATCCTTGCGGTTTGGGTTCTTGGCGAGAGCAAGAACCACCTTGATCGCGTTGGTGTCCGGGTCTTCGCTGGTGGGCAGCACAATCACTGCCCGAGCGGAGTGAGGGTTGCCGATCTCAAGATCGACCATGTCAATCGGATTGCCCGAACGGCATATCACAGAGGTATTGCCGGTCTCGGGGACTTGCGCTCGTATCGCATCCTCCATCACAACCTTGTCCTCCTCCGCGAGGACGACAATGGCGGCACCTGTCTTGCGATTGGCGTTCGCCACCACCAGCTCGGAGATTATCGTGAACACCTGGGGGCACCAGCCTAGGATGAGGGTGTGGTCGTTCTCCACGACAAGCGATCGACCCTTACGGAGTTCCTCGATGCGGTGGTTGAGCCCGTTGCTGATGATGCCGATCAGCGCGCTGATCACGAAGATGCCGCCGACAGTCACGAACAGCATCGCGAACAGATACGCCCATGGCCCGGAGTCGCCGCCCATGGTGCCCGGGTCTAGGGTGCGCAGGCCGGCCTTCCACAAGAGCAGGCCGAATCCCTCGTTGGACGGCGCCGTCCGTGTGAGTCTCACAAACAGGGCAGCGCTGAAGACGATTGTGAGTGAGAGCCCGAACAGGGCAAGTAGCATGGCCGGTGTACCACGCGACATAATCTTGTCGAAGCGGTACTGAATGCGCTGCCTCAGCGTGATGCGCTTCAAGAGCCCTCCCCTGGTGCGGCCTGCCCGTTGACGGCCTCAAACTGCCGGCAAATGAGCCCTATAAGCCCTCTGCGACCGCACACATCAGTGCACGCCCCCGTCGCGAGACTGACGTTATCACAAGGCTACTCGTACCGGAGTGCGCGGCTACGTTGGCTCGGCCCAACTGTCAATGTTTGCAGCGTTCGGCCTTGGATCGCGGGTTCGACTTGTCGGCACAGTACGTGCTTAAATGTCGGTACAACTTGTACAACAAATCGGATGCATTGGAGACTCGATGTCGCCCAAGGTCACTCAGAAGATCACGCCCACGCACCCGGGGCTGAAGCGTTCCAGACAGGTTCGCACGGGGGTCGTCACAAACACGCTCTGGCGACAGGCTGACGGGGTGCAGGTCCACGTCTTCAAGATCGGCGAGACACGAGAGAACCTGCCCCGGATGGTGAGCTCTCTGCAGTCTGGCGAAACCTCAAGTTATGTCGTTGGACCGTATGGCAAACCATCGATAGCCCTCGTCTCATACGAGAGGTTCAGACCACTGATTGTGAAGGGCACGAAGAACGAAAGGTTCGCAATGCTGATTGCGGACGAACTCCTAGCCGATGCCCCTCAACATCTTTGGACCTCGGCAATCGAGGAACTGAGTGCGCTACCAAAGAGCGATCTCCTGACTCTGTGGAAGCTGACAGTCGCCTCATCTGACGATGAAGTTGAATCCCTACGGGGACAGATGCATCATGCCGAAGTCCTCGACAGGTTGCTTCTTAGGATGCGGGTTGCGAATTCAATCGCGGAGGCGCGCGACGCGGGCCTTTATGATGCGGCAGAGAGCATGACCAGCACCGTGTTCGATTCACGCCGTTAGTGGGTGACTCGTGAACCATGGGAGCTTCCTCGTAGCCCGCTTACGCCCCGCGGAAGTCCTCGCCGAATGGGACTGGCTGAAGGCCGAGGACGAGCCGTTCCAGCGCGAGGACCCGGTCGATTTCCTCCTGTCGACTGAGATTCAGGCCGTCTACTCGCTGTACAGACAGGAGTACTCGAAACTAGACGCAAAGCTGAACGTCCCGATGCCCGACGCGCTGCTCGAGTACAACCGATGGGTTTTGTTCAGCGATGAGCACGGCGTGCTCGTGGCATTTGCATGCTTCAAGACCACTGATTCCGGGCTGAAGCTTGGCATTCTGGCGACAAACGGAGACTCACTCGCGAAATCCGCCGCCAAACGGCTCACGCGATCTGCGCTCGCGTTGGCGGGAGTGTACGCTGAAGTCTCGGGCGGACTGGAGCGCTCGCTTTCCGGGCGCGTTCCCGTCGTCCCCTCCGACGTTGCCGAGGTCGTGCTCGGGAAGCCAATCATGAAGTTGCCCGATGGGGAGCACTACCGACGATCAATTTCCAACGTGGGGGCTCGGACCAAGATCATGGTGGGGCTGCCACCCGCGACGCCGCAGTAGCCGTGTGGGGTTTTGGTCCGTTGACCTTGCTGCCCGGCCCTCGGGTTCCCAACGCGGCAGGCCCTGTCCCGCCGGGTTCCCAGCCCGACGGCACCACCACTAGATCGACAGCCGCAGATTCTTGTCGACCGTCTCGGCCAACGCGGCCGGCACGCCGTGCTCCTCGGCCAAGTCGCGCCATCGTGAGACGCTCTCGATCGTCTCGTCGATGGTCTCGTCGATCACGCGCTTCGTGAAGCGGGGGCTCAGTCGCTCGAAGCCGTAGAAGTCCTCACGAGCGAAGTGGTCGCGCTTGCCGTTGAGCCTCATCCAGTGGCTGCTCACCCAGTCGCTGTCAGGCTTGTAGCTGTACGCCAGATCGTAGGCGGGAGCCAGACGCCATGTGTTCGTGTCATCAAGCATGAACGAGACGTTCTTGGAGTGGTCGTCGTGGTTGCGGGCGACCACGTTAAAGACCATGCGCCTGAAGAGCTGCATCGCGTCTTCGGCGCCGAGCCCCAACTCCCTGGCGGCCGCGAACACCTCCTCGTAGGAGTACGAGCCGGCCTGTTTGTAGCTCACGTGGGCGAGCGCACTGAGCGTCTGCACATGGCGCCGTGAGTTGCCGTCCCGGTCGAAGCGCTGGGTGATGAAGTGGCGCCTTTCGCCCTCATCGAGCAGGCGGCAGGGCATCATGTCGATCCCGCAGGCAGTCGCCATGAGGTGGTAGACGAACTCCATCGCGCCGAAGCCCATGGGGTCTCCGAACGCCTCCAGATTCGCGCTGCGCTCGCTGACGCCGTCGAACTTCATGATGTAGTGCGTGAATCCGCTCGGCGCATCGACCTGACCTGACCGCACCTCAGTGAAGTCATCGTTGAAGGCGAGTACGGCCTTTGGCCTGGCGCCCCCTGCGCTTACACCCACCGACATCAACTCGAGCATTGCGTCCGGGTCCGTCTGCCCACGACTGCCGAGGTCAACGCCGAACTCCGCTCGGCTATCCAGCACCTCTTGGGCGATGGAGACGAGAGTCTCGATCTCGACGTGCTGCGAAGCATTGAGGCCCTTCGTGCGAAGTGCCGGGTGATACGTGAGAGCTCCCATGCCTCGCTGGCCCGTGTACTTGAGGCGCTCGAGCGGGGTGACGTCAGCCTTCGATCTACCTTGGCCTGCGATCCACGCATCGAGTACAGCGTTGCCGAAGTCGTCCGGCAACGAATCGGCGATCATTCCCGGCAGTCCGTGGAACGCTGCCCGGTCCAGCTCGGGGAAGGCGTAGATGCGCCTCGAGAGCGGCATCTTCAGAGGAGCGAGCTCGATACCGGACTGGGTGAAGGCTGGTTCGAACTCAAACGCACCGACACCTCGCTCGGTATCGAAGCTGACCGCACCGACGTCGCGCGACCCGAACCTGACCATGGCGACATCGGTCACCATGCGGACTCATCCGTCGATATCGAACGCCGCTTGCGTGCGCCGGATGCCCGCTGCCGCTCCCGGCCTCTCAGTTTCGCCAGCTGGAGAGGCGAGACCTCTTGCACCGGCAGGAACGCATCGAGTCGGTTCGCCAGGTCGAGCGCCAGAAGTATCGCCGCCAGGTTCTCGAGCTGGACCTTTCCCTGCTCGGCGTTGAGGACGGTGCTTCTGCTCAAGCCCGCACGCGACGCCACTTCCGCCTGCGTGAGGTCGGCGTTGAGCCTCGCATTCCGCAGCCGGTTGCCCAGCTCCTCCGCGATGGCGAGTGGGGGCATCCTCTGTAGTTCCATAATGTAGTCCAATCTATATATAACAGGGGAAAGAGCGAGTTAATGTATCCGATATTCGACATTATAACAGACACAGTGGAACGGTAGTGCCATCTTCCATCAGTCATATGACTACTGTAGTATTCATTATATGAAACCCACCAGTGACATCGTTGAAGCGCTGTTCGGCGGCCAGGCGCGAGTCTCAGTCCTGCGCGTGCTCTTCACGCAGTCCGAATCGATTACGGGACGCCATATCGCGCGGCTCGCGGGTGTGAGTCAGGCCGGCGCCGCGCGCGCCCTCGAGCATCTCGCCGACCTCGGCGTCGTGACCCGGCGCAGCGTCGGCCGCGCGGTCCTGCATGAGCTCGCAAGAGAAAACCCGCTCGTGCAGCGCATCGTCACGCCGGTGTTCGAGGCGGAGCGGAATTTGCCGGTCATGCCGATCGCCCGGGCGGAAGCGGACCCGTCCGTATCGGCGCGCGTGAACCCACACGTGCGCCCGCACCTCGCGGCGCTCGAGGCCGCCTGCCGCAGGCACCGAGTCATCGCGAGTGCGCTATTCGGCTCGGCGACGCAGGTGGAGCAGGGCGTCGTACCAAACGACCTCGATATTCTCGTGACGTTCGAGCCGCTTGAGCCGCGGATGAAGGCGCAGGAGTACGCTGCCCTCGCTGCAGAGCTGGAGTCGATCATGGGGATGCCGGTCGACGTGATGGTGTCGACCGCGGTCAACAATGCCTATCTCGCCGACGAGATCGAGCGCAGCAAGGTGGTGCTTTATGAGGTCGCGTGACGTTCGCGTTTGCCTGGCCGACGTCCTCGCTGCGGCCGATGCGATTGACCAGTTCGTTGAAGGCGAGACACTCGAGAGCTATCGCGCGGACCTCAAACTCCGCTCTGCCGTCGAGCGCCAGTTCGAAATCATCGGGGAGGCGTTGAATGAAGGGCGTACGGCAGACCCCGCGCTCATCGAGACGATCCCGCGAGCGGGAGCCATCATCGGCTTCCGCAACCAGTTGATTCATGGCTACTCGTTGGTCGATGACGAGATCGTGTGGGGCAACGTCGAGCTGTTACCCGAGTTGCGACAAGCCGTCCAAGGCATGCTACTGACGTAGGTTCGTCACTCCGTCTTCCGCAACCCGTCGTGCGCCCCCGGGGTCTCGTCCACGCGGCTGAGACCTTAGGTACGTGCAGAGCGCAGACTGCCTGGCGATAGCGAACAAAACCTCTATTGACACAATTCGGATAGCGACTAAAATCTCTATATGAGCATGACTAATAGAGAAAGAAGTCTCTAATGGCTACTCGGAACAGCATCGGACAGGCTCGTGAGGTACTCGACCGACGGCTTACGCCGCTGCAGCCGGCGACGCAGTTCGCCCCACCGCGGCTCGGATGGATCCGCGCAATCCGCGATGCCTTGGGAATGTCGGCTGCGGAACTCGCGACTCGAATGGGGATCAGTGGTGCCTCTGTGCGCTCGCTTGAACAGAAGGAGCTGACGGGTGGCATCCGCGTGTCGTCGCTTCGGCGCGCGGCCGAAGCCATGGACTGCACACTCGTCTACGCCTTCGTCCCGAACACGAGCCTGGACGCCACGGTGCGCCGACAGGCGCAGCGAGTCTTGGATGAACAGATCGGCCGCACGCGTCAGACGATGGCGCTTGAGGCCCAGGAGGGCGAAGTGCGTGCCTCGGCAGTGGACGCCCAGCTGGACTCGATCATCGGTTCGGCCCGTCTGTGGTCAGGGCGCGGGACCAAGCGGTGAGCGTTTCAAGCCTGTTCGACGAGCCCACAGGAGCAACGCCGATCGATCCGGATGACGCCAAGGGACTGATTCCGACATGGGTGGCGACTCGGGGCGACCTGAACAACGCGGAACAGGAGAACATCGCCCGGGCCATCGCCTGGACCTCGTCGCGAGGTGGCCCGCAATCCGTGGAGGCACTGCTGTCAGACGAGATGCTTCGAGCTTTGCACAAGCGGATGTTCGGCGACGTCTGGAGATGGGCCGGCACGTATCGGCAGCATGAGACCAACTTGGGCGCGCCCTGGCTCTACGTGCCCACTCAGGTCCGAGAACTGCTCGCCGACGTGCGCGTCCAGACGTCGAACGCGAGACAGCTACCATGGCCAGCCGATGAGCTCGCGGTGCGGTTCCACCATCGCCTCGTTGCGATTCATCCATTCCCCAACGGCAACGGGCGCCACGCGCGCCTAGCCGCCGACCTGCTCGTTGAACTCCTGGGCGAGCAGTTCTTCTCGTGGGGCGCACGAGACCTCAACCGAGAGGGTGCGGCTCGGGAGGCGTATCTGGACGCACTGCGACGGGCGGATCGAGAGCTCGACTACGGGCCGCTGCTGCTGTTCGCCCGGTCGTAGCGGCAGCTACTCGCGGCGGCCCACCATCACCCCAGCTCGTCGCGATCGTTCATGACCTCGATGCCCGCGTGCGCACCGGTCCCCGCGAACACGACTTGCGTGCGTCCGCCACGCAGCGAGCGCAGCGTGACCTCGATCGTCCCGCCGAGCGACTCGGCGGCGCGTCCCTCCATCGCACCGAGCACCGGCGCCTTGAGGACGAGCGCCTCGCAGCCCTGGATGTGGATCTCGAGCTCCTCGCGCTTATCGGCGAGCATGAGGTGCGCCTCGTTCACGCCGGTCTCGATGCTTCTGAGCCTCGCGCCCGTGTACGTCGCGAACCGATGCAGCTGCCCGTCGAGTAGCAGACCCGCGATGTTGCCCACGAACGCGCCGGTCATCCACGGTACCTTGGCCACGGACACACTCACCGAGACGCCCGGGCGGCCGAAGTGGTTCGACTGCGCCCAGATCCACGAGCTCGGGAAGCTGCGCCCCCAGTCCTTCTCGATGTAGCCGCGGCCGCCGTCGAAGTCGAGCCGCTCGCCGTCGACCTCGAGCCAGCCGGAGAGCGAGTGGTCCATCGACAGCACGCCGTGGTAGGTCTCCATCCTCGGCACGAACCGGTACCAACCCATGATGCCGGGCGAGAATGCCGTGACCGGCCACGGCGACCAGGGGCCGAAGCGCACCTCGCCGCGAACCCGCCGGGCGCCGTCCTCGAGGTCGAGCGTCATCCCCTCGGTCGAGAACCTGTTGGGGCCCACGTTGATCGCGAACGGCTTGGTTGCATCGAAGCCGAACTGCTCGGCGGGGTAGGCGAAGTAGTGCATCTCACCGCCGGCGGGCACGATCTGCACGAACGAGTGGCAGGCGCTGCCGTCGGCCGAGTACGCGATGCCGGGGATAACGGCGACGATGCGGCGCTCGGCAGCGTCGACCTGTTTGAAGTACCAGCCCTCGAAGTAGCGCCGAGTCGTGCCGGCGCCTTGGTACTCGGCGGGATTCCAGATTCGGCGAAGTCCTGTCATGGCTAGGTTGGCAGCCTGACTCGGCTACTCGATCCCCGCGTGGGGTTCATCGTTCTCAAACCTGGGCATCGGTGTCTCCTCATCGCTTCGGCGGTCGCACGTAGTTCCATAGCTTATGTCTTTACCCATCCGTGCCATCGGCGAGCGGTAAGCCTAGACGAATGCGATGACTTAGCATATGCTAACCCGCGTAGACCACGACCCGCATACGGAGGTAGTTCGATGGATTCACTCGTGATCACGTTCAGGGAAGGCATCGAGGCCGCACTCGTCGTAGGCATCATGCTGGCGTTCGTTCGCAGGTCCGGTCGGCGTGAACTCGGTCGATGGATCTTCGCCGGCACCGTCTCGGCTGTCGCCTTCAGCGTTGCCGTCGCCGTGGCGCTTGGGCGCTTGGGCATAGAAGCAGAGAGCCCGATGCTCGAGGGCGTGCTCTACGCCGTGGCGGCGATCGCGGTGCTGTCGATGGTGTGGTGGATGTGGCGCAACAGCAGAAGCATCCGCGGCCACGTCGAGTCAAAGATGGGCGCCATCGTCGATGACGGGCGAAGCGCCGCCCGCACCGGCCTGGGACTCTTCCTGCTCTCGTTCTTCATGGTCGCCCGAGAAGGGGTCGAGACCGTGCTCTTCCTCGCCGCCGGCGCACTCGGTGAAGCCGGGTCTGCGAGCGTCCTGATCGGAGGGTTGGCAGGGCTGGCTCTGGCCGTCGTGTACGGCGTCGCGTTCGCTCGCGGTAGCGCCCGGATCGATCTGAAGCTCTTCTTCACGCTGACATCCGTGGTCCTCGGACTGCTGGCCGTCAAGTTGATCGGTGGATCGATACACGAGTTCGAGGAGGCCGGAGTCATTGCGATGTCCGAGACGGCCGCCCACTTCTTCGATGCGTTCAGCGACAGCGTGGTCATCGACTGGCTGTTCCTGGTGCCGCTGGTCGTGCCGCTGGTCGCCCCGTACGTGAAGCGGGGGTCGGGTCGCGGGCACACACCTGCCGCGACCGGCGCGTAGCTGGCAGGTCAGTCTCACCCGTGTCAGCCCCGACTGCTACTCTCGCTGTAGGGGAGTTCGACGAAGGGCGGGGCATGAGCGAATCCGACACAGCGACCGTCTATCCGTTTCGCATCATCACCCCTGGTGAGTCTGCGCCCATCGTCGCGCACGTCCCGCATTCGGCGTGGCGCATCGCCGAAGGGGCCCGACCGCAGTTCCTGCTCTCCGACGACGAACTCCGGCGTGAGGTCGTGCGGCTGACCGATTGGCATGTCGATGAGCTGTACTCTTGGGTCACCGGTCTGGGCGCCAGGGTCTTCATCAACACCGTCTCGCGCCTCATCTTCGACCCGGAGCGATTCGTAGACGACAGCCAAGAGCCGATGGCCGCGGTCGGACAAGGCGCTTTCTACACCCACTCGACGCAGGGCGAGCTTCTTCGAGAGCTCACCGACGAGGATCGTGCGAGGCTGACACGCGACCTCTACGAGCCGTACCACGAGGGCCTCTCGGCGACTGTCGACTGGTGCCTCGAGCGGTTCGGCAGCTGCCTGATCCTCGACTGCCACTCGTTCGCAACGACGCCGCTTCCCAGCGAACCGAGCCAGGACGTGCCCCGTCCCGACATCTGCATCGGGACCGATTCGGTTCACACCCCTGCCAGACTCGCCGAGGCGCTCGAGTGGGCGTTTCGCGGCGAGAAGCTTGTCGTGGAGCGAGACACCCCGTTCGCGGGCACGCTTGTGCCACTCAAGCACTACCGGTGCGACCCGCGCGTGCAGTCGCTGATGATCGAGGTGCGCCGGGGCCTGTACTGCGACGAGTCGACCGGCGAGCCGAACGCCAACTTCGATCTCGTGCGCGCCATGCTTGAGCGCGTAGTGACATATGCGGTCGGGACTACCATGAAGGGGGAGATACCGTGAGACACGCTTCCGAGGTGTTCGAGGGTGCGGGGCCGGATGTGGCGCTCGCACTTGCGCTGGCCAGCGCCGTTCACGCCGAGCAACGCGACAAGGCCGATGCGCCGTACATCGACCACCCGCTGCGAGTGGCGCACAAGTTCGAGGACGATCCTGCACGGATCGTTGCGCTGCTGCACGATGTGCTTGAAGACAGCGATACGCCGCAGGCGGATCTACGCGATCGGTTCTCCAGCGAGGTCGTGGATGCGGTCGTCGCGCTCACGCGAGTTGCGGGCGAGCCGTCGGACATCTACTACCGGCGCGTTCGCTCGAATGCGCTGGCGCTGCGCGTGAAACTCGGTGACATCCACGACAACCTCGAGCCATGGCGCTTCGCCAAGCTGAGTGTCGAACGACGGCAGCACTTCATGCGCAAGTACGGCGCAGCGCTGATCGCGCTCGCGGAGTAGTCCCGCCCTTGGCGCCCGGACTGCCCAAGCCCTCGGTGTCACACCCACGTGTTGTACAGTTGATGTACGGATTGCCGTCCCGATGACGGCACGCGGGATTTGAAGAGCAGATTGCAGCCGCGAAACCAACTGCTAAAGCGCCATGGGCGACGCCCGTGGCCAAGAGGGAGAACGCCATGGAGCAGCGCCACGGTCTGGACTTCGAGTTCACCGCTCAGGATCGTCGGGAGTTCGAGGCGATCGCCGCGATACCCGCCCCTGCGTTGCATGCCTGCGAACGAGCACAGCTGCGAATTCGCGCGGCGAGCGAATGGATATCGCGCGCCGGTGCACGCCTGATCTACGATCGCCTGCCCCAGCCGGGGGAGCACGCCAGCCGAGTCGTGACGGGTGTGTTCAGGTGCCAGTTCGACCAGTCCCGCTTGCCGTCCGCAGCGGTTGAGGCACTGCTCAGCGCGGATGACGCGTTCTTGGTCGTTGAAAGCTTCGCGGCTCTCTCAGGAGTCGACGGCGGTGGGGAGGTATTCCGCAAGCGACGCGCGTCCGATCGGGCACCTGACGGTGACTCCGCGCCTGCACAAGGGCCCGCGATCATCACGTTAGGAATCGCGTGGGACCTCTTTGCGAAGCGAACAGGTGGCGCGCCCACGTACGTGCTGATCGACTCCCCGGGTTGGGAACAGCTCGGCCGGTAATCGAGATAGGAAAGCTTCTGATGCTCAACAACAACACTGTCCCGCTCGACGACAATCGGCTCTCCTTCCTCACGACTCATCTTGGCGAGGACGGCTCGGCGCCCTCCTTTTCCATCGACGTCGAGAAGGCCGAGGACAGTCACTACAGCTTCTCGGCCACCCAGATGAGCGCCCTCGACTCCTACCTCGTCGAGCATCACCCGGGCGCGACGCTCGTCGAGCGCCTGCGCGCGTTCATCGCAAGCTTCGAGCACTCCGGCTACGCGGAGCGTGAGCTCCGCAATCTGAGCGCGCGGCTCGGCATCGATATGGACGAGCGACACTTCGACAGCTACGACGACTATCCGGGACTGTAGCCGTCCAAGTCGCCTCCGCGGCGGCGTCGCCCCAGTTCCCCTGTCAACCCCATCTGACCTGCGAGTTCGTTGCGCCTCGCGTGCGCGCGTTTCGCGCCCGCGCGTACGAATAATGGAGCCTCAGGACGAACCCGACGGATCGGAGGCGATGAGACGATGTGGCTCTACGTGGATCGCGAGGCGTTCCAGATGTGGACGCAGTCATCTCCCGAGGAGTTCGACGCGTGGCACGCCGCGCGTGTCCCCGCGACGGCGGCGGAGTCCATGTGTGCGTGGTACGACGAGCCAGAGTGGGTCGCCGATTCAACTCGGCATCTTCGATGGGTATCGGACACGATTCGGCAGTACGCCGATGAGATCGGCACGCCATACGGGCTGTGGCCCGACGAGGCCCTCGGGTTCGTCCGCTTCAACGCTGTGCTCACCCCGGACTTCGGCCCCCAGGGCTTCTGGGGAGTGCTCCAGGGCGCCGGCGTTGCAACCCTGCGCGTAGACGAGCCTCCACGTGCGCTGTCGCGCTGGCGATGGGAGTCGGTGCGTCTGCCCGTCTATCGTGCCTGCGCGACGTACGAACTGGAGCGCTGGGTCCGGCAATCGATGGACTGGCGCTGGACCCGCCCCATCGGGGTCGGAGGCCACATCCGACAGGTCTCGGACGGCTCGCTCGAAATCCTCCCGATCATGATCCGCGACTACTGGTGAGATGGTCACCACACGCATCTGCCGAGACGCACGCAGGCCGCCCGCGCATATGCGAGCGGCCTGCAGAGAGCTCAGTCTCGTTGCGCTATCTCGCCCAGACCACCGCGCGACGGTTCTTGAGGCGACCCTTGGCCGTCCGGTTCGAAGCCACAGGGTTGGCTCCGCCGTAGCCGTAGGTCGTCACGCTCGCCTTGCTGCCGTGGTCCCGCAGCTGCGTGATCAGGTACGCGCGCACTGCCGCGGCTCGCGCTGATGACAGCTTCTTGCGCGACTTGATGGTGCTGCCACCATCAGGGTCGTTGGACGTGTACCCGCCGACCCGGACGTGCAGTAGGTCCTTCGCCGCGATTCGGTGGGCCCATGCGCGCAGCGCGCGCCTCGCGCCGGGACGAAGCTTGGTCGAGTTCATAGCGAAGTGCACGCTGCCCACCGTGTCGTAGGAGTCGCGCACGAACATCGCAGCGAGCACGTGGTCGGTCGTGACCACGCTGAAGTCGACCGTGTAGCTTGTTCCGATCGACTCGCCGTCGATCTTGGTCGCCACGAGGTGGTACCCGTTGGCTGCCTCAATCTGGAACGTCTTGCTCGTACCGGCGACCACCGTCTGGACCTCAGACGGGCTGATGGTGCCGCCGATGCCTGCGGCCGGGCTCAGCGTGTGTGTGCGGTACTCGTACGCGCCCATGTCCACCGCATCGCCGCGAGCGTAGCCGTCCTTGTCGGTAAGGGGAGCGTCGATCGGCGTACCGACGCCGATGCAGGGCGAGTCGGCGTTGAGGTGGAAGTTCGCGGCTTCGGTGTCAACGAAGCTCGGCGCGGCATCGATGTTGCCATCGTAGCCGCCGCCGCCCTCGACATCCGAGTAGCTGGCGCTGCAGTTGTGCAGGTTTTCGCCGTTGCCCCAGACGATGCAGTTGAAGATGTACGCAGATGCTTCGTCACAGTACACGCCATCTCCGGAGTTGCCGGCATCGTTGCCGTAGATGGTGCAGTTGACCAGGCGCAGGTAAGCGTCCCAGTCCAACGCTGCGGCTCCACCGTCGCCGGCTGCCGTGTTGCCGACGAATACGCAGTTGGTCGCGTGTGCATCGCCGTCATCTTCCGCCCACGCGCCGCCGCCATCGTCGCCCGCGGAGTTGTCGAAGAAGTCGCAGCCGATGAAGAACAGATCGGCGTATTCGTCCGAACCCACAGCGCCACCATCGGCGGTCGTGGAGTTGTTGCTGATGACGCAGTCGGTGAACGTGGCGTCGCAGTCATAGGCGCTGATTCCGCCACCGTCGTTATCGGCGCGGCTGTTGCTGATGGTGCACCGCAGAAACGTCGGCGAGACGCTTTCGCCGCAGTACATGCCACCACCGCGGCCGTAGAGCGACTCGTTGCCGTCGATGGTGCAGTCAACGAAGTCGGGATGCGCCCGCTCGGCGAAGCACAGCCCGCCGCCGTACTCGTCAGAGTGGTTGCCGCTGACGTCACACTCGCTTACCTGCGCGTCTGAGTTGTCGGCGAAGATGCCACCCGCACGGTAGCCCGCGGTGTTGGTCGTGATCGTGGAGTCGCTGATCGTGGGGCTGCAGTCGTGGATGTAGATCGCACCGTCGTCGTTTGCCCTGTTGCTCGTGACGACCGAGTCGGTCATGACCCCGTCCGCGCTCCAGAAGTAGACGCCGGCACCGTCGTTGTAGCTGGTGTTGCCCGTGAAGGTGCAGTCGGTGATGGTGGGCTTGGAGTTCTCGGCGAACAGCCCTGCGCCGTCGACCGCGGTGTTGCCGGTCATCGTGCAGGCGGAGATCGTCAGGTCGGAGCCGTTGAGGGCGACCATGCCGCTGCCGTCGCCGGCGCTGTGCGTGAGCGTGAAGCCCGAAATCGTCGTCGCCGAGCTGATCGCCGACGCATAGACCGTCGGTGTCGCACCGTCACTGCCGTCCGCCGTCAGCGTCGTGACATCCGCGCCGGCACCGATGAGCGAGACGCCGTCCTTCATCCGTACCTGGCCCGCGAACGTGCCGGCGGCTACCATCACCCGGTCACCGGGCGAAGCTGCGTCGACCGCAGCCTGTACGTCGGTGTAGTCGCCACCCGAGGTCGCGACGTGGATGTCGACCGCGAGCGCCTGCGCGGGCAGCACGAGCGCGGCGACCACGAGCATGCCCAAGGCACCGGGAACGAGACGGGTTGGTGAGAACGTGCGCGTGCACTTCATGGTATCTCCCCCCACGAAACGGACTCTGCGGCCCCTCACGGTTTCCCATTCCGAGAGAGGCACCGAGGTTTGTATTCCCAATTCCCCACACTCGTTGTCGGGACACGCGCATCGCTGGTGCGGCCGTGCGAGAATGGCGACATGGGCGGTAGCGATCGAAACGGGGCGACGGTGCGCGATACGAGCAGGCGAGCGAGCCTAGGCGACACGCGGATTCCAGTCGCACTCATGGTCGCGGCCGCGGTGGCGCTCGCGTGTGCGCTGGCGCCCGCCACGGCGCGTGCGGCCGACCCCTCGGTCGTCCTCGGTGCCAGTCCGGTCGCGATGCCTGCGGCAACTGCCGCCCCCGGCGCAATCGTCATCGACTACGCCGGCGGCTACACCTCGGCCGCGCCCTACAAGCTCAGGCGCGCCGGCGTGGGCATCGTCATCCGGTACGTGGGCGCGTCGAAGTGGAAGTCGCTTACTCGCGCCGAGGCCAACCGCCTGCGCGCGAACAACATCGACGTCATCGCCGTCTACGAGACGAGTGCGGGCTGGATGCTCGGCGGGTACAAGGCCGGCGTGAAGGCCGCGAAGATCGCACGCCGAGCCGTCCGAGAGTGTGGCGGCCCCAGCGAGCCCTTCATCTACTTCGCGTGCGACGTGCCCACCTACCGCTTCTCGACGGTCAACGCGTGTCTGCGCGGCGCAGCGTCGGTGATCGGCAGCGAGAACGTCGGTATCTACGGCAGCTACGGCGTGTGCAACGAGGCCCTCAAGGCCGGCGTCGCCGATAAGGCCTGGCAGACGATCGCCTGGTCGAGCGGCCGGGTGCTGCCTACCGCGGCGCTCTACCAGACCGCACCCAAGGTCCACGGCAGCGTCGGAATCAGCGACTACGACTCGAACTACGCACGCACCGACGACCTCGGCCAGTGGGCGTTCGCGCGCGGCAGCCTCACCTGGCAGCAGGCCGCCCCTGCGGTCGCCGAGACGCTCACCGCGATCGACTTCGCGCCGAGCGCGAGCACTGCGACCACCGCGTTCGCGGTCGGTGACGGCGGCGCAGCCATCGCCACGACCGACGGCGGCGCGACCTGGTCGGCGCGAACACTGCCGACGACGGTAGCACTGAGCGCGATCGACTTCGCCGACACCCAGACCGCCTGGGTCGCCGGAGCCAGCGGCACGATGCTGCGCACGACCGATGGCGGCGCGACCTGGGTCCCCCAGTCGAGCGGGACCGACCGCTTCCTTTATGGCGTGTCGTTCGCGGACGCCAGCACCGGCACGGTCGTGGGGGCCTACGGCACGCTCCTCTGCACGGCCGACGGCGGCGCGACGTGGACGCCGCGGCCGAGCGGGACGGCGGATCATCTCTTTGGGGTTTCGCGCCAGGGCACCGGCTCGGGCACGGTCGTGGGGAATCACGGCACGGTCCTGCGGACGAC
>JAAXWY010000008.1 GCA_013334745.1 Coriobacteriia bacterium | reverse complement strand
CGACGGCGGGCGCCGGCGCATCGAATGCGGCAAGCACGCCGTCGTAGCGCCCGCCGCCGGCTATCGGCAGCCCGAGGCCGGGCGCGTAGGCCTCAGCGACGAGACCGGTGTAGTAGTCGAAGGAGCGCATCACCGAGAAGTCGACGACGACGCGCCCGGCCACGCCGGCGGCCTCGAGCAGCGTCCAGGTCGCGTCGAGCTCGTCGAGCGCGGCGTCACATCCCAGGCCACGCGTGGCCTCTCGGCAGGCGGCGATCGCCTCTCGGCCGCCTCGAATGCGCGGCACCGTCGAGAGCGCGGCGGCGACATCGGCGTTGCCGGACTCCGCAGCGAGCGCCGCAAGCCCGACGAGGTTGCGGTCGTGCGCCGCAGCGAAGACAGCGCAGCCCCACTCCTCGGACGCCTCTGCCGCCGACACGAGCGCCGAGAGCACGGCGACTGTGCCGACCGCGACGGTGAACTCGGCAAGCCCCGCGGCCTCGAGCGCTTCGACGAGTAGCGCGATCGCCTCGGCGTCTCCGAGCGCACCACCCGCTCCCACGAGCTCGACGCCAAGCTGCGTGAACTGGCGTGACTGTCCGCGCAGCGACTCGTGCTCGCGGAACACCTCGGCGTTGTAGCGAAAGCGGTGCGGCCCGGGCTGGCCCGCCAGGCGAGACGCGCTGATGCGGGCGATCGGCACCGTCATGTCGGGGCGAAGCGCCAGCAGGCGCCCGTCGAGGTCGATGAGGCGAAACGCGGTGCCCTCAAGCGGACCCGCCGCAGCCTCGAGAACCGAGAGATCCTCGGCCACGGGCGTCTCGACGAGCCCATAGCCCCACGCCGAGAAGACCTCGGCGATGGTGCGCGAGACGGCCTCGCGCTCGGCGGCCTCGGCCGGGAGCACGTCGCGAAAGCCTCGGGCGGTAACAGGACGCATGAGTACGATTCCTTCCGTGGTGGTTCATCGGTCGCGCGTGGTGTCGGTGTGCGCGGGTCACTCTATCACAGTAGAGTGATGGAGTACAAGCGACGCACATCTTCGCGTGTCAGCCGCCTTTCGGAGCATAGTTGGAGCATACCCGCATCGCGCGCACGGGCGGCACCTGTCGTGGGATACTGCGTGTCGCAGACACTCATGCGAAGGGGGACGCGGTGCCTGGCGAGGAAACCGAAATACCGATACGAGGAGGCACGGGCGATTCTGGCTCCAGCGCTCGCCCATGGGCGATTGTTGCCGAGTCGGTGTTCCTGCTCGCCGTCGGTCTTGCGGGTGCTGCAGTGGCGGTCGTCATCCTGCGGCTCTGGGAGACGGACCTGCGGGTCCCATTCAACTACCAGGCCGGCGGCGACCTCTTCTTCTTCTCCGCGCTGGTCAAGGGCCTCGTATCCAACGGCTGGTACATGGATAACCCGTTCATGGGTGCTCCCGGCGGCATGCACTTTCAGGACTTCCCGCAACTCGAGTTCGTCATGTTCGCGATCATGCGGGCCATCTCGGTGTTCGTGCATGACCCGGCTCGGGTTCACAACCTGTACTACCTGCTCGGCTATCCGCTCGCGGCGATGACCAGCGCCTTCACGATGCGCCGCCTCGGGGTCTCGCGCTCATCAGCGGCCGTCGCAGGGCTGCTGTTCACCTTCCTCCCCTTCCACTACATGCGCGCGAACGCACATCTCGCCCTCGGCGCGTACTGGCCGATACCGCTCACGCTGCTCAGCGCATTCTGGATCTACGCCGAGCAGATCCCGTTCTTCTCGGCGGGTGACGATGGCTCCCCAGGCCGCTTCACGCTGCGCAGTGCGCGCACGTGGGGCGCGATCGCAATCGGCCTGCTGGTGGGGATGTACGGCGTCTACTACGCCTACTTCGCGTGCGCGCTTCTGGTCATAGCGGCCCTCGGGGCGGTCACGAAGAGCGGACAGTGGAAACGCGCCCTCGCTGCAGCGGCGATGATCGCCGTGATCGTATCGGGCGCGGTGATCGTCGCCATCCCGACCCTGCAGTACCGCTCCCAGAACGGCGCAAACGCATCGGCGGTGCCCAGGCAGCCCATCGAGTCTGAGATCTACGGGTTGCGCGTCGTTCAGATGGTGCTCCCCGTTGATGGTCATCGCATTCCCGCGCTCGCGAATCTGCGGTACCGCTATCTGGAGCAGACGAAGATCAATCAATCCCTCAACGAAAGCAACACCGCGACACTTGGCGCTGTCGCAACCCTTGGGCTGCTCGCCCTCCTGCTCACCGCCGTGTTCGGCGTCCGGCTGGTGCCCCGGGACGACGAGCGCTCGGCAGCGCTGCTCGGCCAAGCAGGGCAGCTCGCGACCGCGGGAATCCTGCTGGCGACGGTGGGCGGGCTCGGCTCACTCGTTGCGATCCTGGCCCTCCCCGAGATTCGCGGGTACAACAGGTTCTCCGTCTACATCGCGTTCCTCTCACTTGCGGCCATGGCGGTACTCGCGGACTCGATGCGCGAGCGATTCGCGCGCGGTGCGGCGGCGCGCATCGGGGTGCTGGCCCTGTTGTGCCTGGTCGTCGTAATCGGCGTGCTGGACCAGGTTCCGGCCCATATCGCGCCTGACTACGCGGCCGACCGTGCGCAGTGGGTCACGGACAAAGCGTTCGTCAAGGAGATCGAGCGGGCGCTACCCACAAACGCGATGGTGATGCAGCTCCCATTCGTCTCATTCCCCGAGTACGCGGTCGACCCCGGAATGGTCGGCTTCAACCACCTGAGAGGCTACCTTCACTCCAAAGATCTGCGCTGGAGCTACGGCACCGTGATCGGCCGCCCGGGCGATGCGGCATACCGCGCCATCGCAGAGTCAGCCGACCCCGTCGCCGCGGCCAGACAGGCCGGATACGCAGGGCTGTGGATCGACCGTCAGGGGTTGGTCACCGAAGGCTCGGCACTGACCGAGGCGAAGCTGGTGGAGCGACTCGGTATGCCGATCATGTCCGGCGACGAGCGCTTCGCGTTCTTCAAGCTGTGATGTGACGCTGCGCGACCGGTACGATGGTGGCTGCCCGCGCACTACTCCTCGGTGATGGCCTCGGCGCCGAACAACATGATGAGCTCGGCATGCAGCCCGTTTGAGTTGCGGTCGACCAGGTAGGGCATGCGGCACTCAAGGAACTTGCCCTGCTCCTCGTCCCAGGCGTGCAAGACGATCACGTCGCGGCCCGGATACTGCTGCAGCGCCTCGAGCAACCGCGCATGACGCCCGTTGTGCAGCGCACCGCCGTCGGTCTGGATGGTGACCCGGCCCGGGGGCTCGGAGAACGCTTCGCCGTCGAAGGGCTCGACGGTCTGCACCATAAGCTTCTTGCCGCGATCCGAGTCTTCGAGCTTCGCGCGGACGCGCACGACCGCATCCTCGACCACGACGTCACGGAACTTGTCGTAGACCTGCGGGAACATCACTGCCTCGATCTGACCGTCGAGGTCCTCGAGCCGCGTGATCGCCATCATCAGGCCGCGCTTGGTGGGTCGGCGATCGACGCCCGCGAGAATGCCCGCGAACCAGCCGGTCGCCCCGTCCTTGAGGTCGTCTATGTCGCCGAGCGAGTAATCGGCCGCCTTGCGCACCTGCTCAGCGATGCCGCGCAACGGGTGATCGGAGACGTAGATGCCGAGCATCTCCTTCTCGAATGCGAGCTTCATCTTCTTCGACCACTCATCGCCGTCTGGCGCGGGGATGTCCTCCGAGAAACCCGCGTCCTCGGCGGCGAACATATCGAACATCGAGACCTGCCCGGAGTCGACGTCCTTCTGCCGCTTGGTCGCCGAATCGACGCACGAGTCCATCATCGAGAGCAGATGCTTGCGGGTGTAGCCGGTCGAGTCGAAGGCCCCGGCCTTGATGAGCGCTTCGAGCGTCTTCTTGTTGAGCTGCTTCATGTCGACGCGTGCGCAGAAGTCCTGCAGCGATGAGAACGCACTGCCTTCGTCACGCGCAGCGATGATAGTGTCGACGATCCCCTCGCCCACCCCGCGGATACCCGCGAGGCCGAAGCGGATGCCTTGACCCGTCACCGGTGTGAACGACTTACCCGAGGAGTTCACGTCCGGCGGCAAAACCGTGTAACCCGAGCGATTGCACTCTGCGACGTAGTGGACGATCTTGTCGGTCTTGCCCGTGTAACTGGTGAGCACCGCCGCCATGTAGTCGAGCGGATAGTGGGCCTTGAGGTACGCGGTCTGCATGGTGATGACGCCGTAGGCGGCCGAGTGGCTCTTGTTGAACGCGTACTCCGCGAACTTGAGGATGTCTTCCCACATGCTCGCAGCCATCTTGCCGTCGTAGCCCTGGGCGACCGCGCCGTCCACCCACGCCTCACGCATCGGCGTGAGCACATCGACCTGCTTCTTGCCCATGGCCTTGCGCAGCTTGTCGGCCTTGGCCGCCGAGAACCCTGACATGGTCATCGAGATACGCATGACCTGCTCCTGGTACACGATGGCGCCGTAGGTCTCTTCGAGGATGTCCTTGAGGCGGTCGTCGTAGTACGTGATCTGGCGGCGCCCGTGCTTGCGCTCGACGAAGTCCTTAACCATGCCGGAACCCAGAGGCCCTGGGCGATAGAGCGCGAGCACCGCGACTATGTCCGCGAACGTGGTGGGCTTGAGGTCCTTGAGCAGCTGACGCATGCCCGACGACTCGACCTGGAACACGCCGACCGTGTCCGCGCGCTGCAGCAGCGCGAACGTGTCGGGATCATCAAGCGGCAGATCGTCGGGCACGAGGTGCACGCCGTGGTTGCGCTTGATGTTCTTGACCGCCTCGGCGATGACCGTGAGCGTTCGCAGGCCGAGGAAGTCCATCTTGAGCAGGCCCATGTCCGCGACCGTGGGGCCGTCGTACTGGGTGATGACCGAGCCACCCTTGGTGTCGTACTTGACCGGCACGTAGAAGTGCAGCGGGTCGCGACAGATGACGACGCCGGCTGCATGCACACCCTCGCCGCGGACGATGCCCTCGAGCGAGCGCGCCGAGTCCACGATGCGAGCGGTGTCGGGATTGGTCTTGTAGTCGGTCTTGAACTCAGCGTTAGCGTCGAGTGACTTGTCTATGGTGGTGTCGAGCTCGTCCGAGATCATCTTGCTGATCTTGTCCGGTACGCCGTAGGGATAGCCCAGAACGCGACCGGCATCGCGAAGTGCCGCTCGCGCCTTCATCGTGCCGAACGTGATGATCTGCGCGACCTTGTCCGCACCGTACTTGTCGCGCACGTACTCGATGACCTCGCCACGACGCTCGTCGTCGAAGTCCATGTCGATATCGGGCATCTCCGTGCGCTCCGGGTTCAGGAAGCGCTCGAACAGCAGTCCGTTGGCGATGGGGTCGAGGTTGGTGATGCCGAGGGCGTACGCGATGATCGATCCTGCGGCGCTGCCGCGTCCGGGGCCGACACCGATCTCGTTGTCCTTTGCCCACGTGGTGAAGTCCTGGACGATGAGGAAGTACGCCGAGATGCCCTTGGGTTCCACGATCGAAAGCTCGTGTGCAAGCCGCTCGAGCGCCTCTTCGGGGATGGGCTCGCCGTAGCGCTCCTTGAGGCCTTCGATGCACTTGGTGTGCAGGTAGCTCGCCTCGGTCTCGCCCTCCGGCACCTCGAACTTGGGCAGAATGATCTTGCCGGTCTCGATCTCGACGTTGCACTTGTCCGCAATCTCGAGCGTGTTCGCCATCGCCTCCGGATAGACGTTACCGATTGCGGCGGCCATCTCTTCGGCAGACTTCATGTAGAACTCATCGCACGAGAACTTCATGCGGCCTGGCTGGTCTACGGTGGAGCCTGTGCCGATGCACAGCAGCAGGTCTTGCGTGACGGCATCCTCGCGGGTGAGGTAGTGGATGTCGTTGGTCGCCACAACGCCGAGCCCCAGCTCGCCTGCGATCGTGGAGAGCTCGCGGTTGAGCTGCGTCTGGCTCACGCCGTTGTTGGCGACGATGCCCTGCTCCTGCAACTCCACGTAGAAGTCGCCGGGCGCGAAGAGCGACGCGTAGCGCTTGGCCCACTGTCGGGCCTCTTCGGGCTGGCCGTACTCGATGGACTTGCTGAGGATGCCACTCATGCACGCCGACGTGCCGATAAGCCCCTCCGCGTAGCGCTCAAGAAGGCCTATGTCGACCTGCGGCTTGTAGTAGTAGCCCGCCACTGCGGCATCACTGACGAGGGCCATGAGGTTGCGATAGCCCTCGTCGTTCTTGGCCAGCAGCAAGAGGTGATAGAGATCCGGGCGCCCTTCGCGCTTGCCGCGATCGCCGGGGTTGAAGTAGACCTCACAGCCGATGATCGGCTTGACACCCGCATCCCGGGCGGTCTTGTAGAAGTCCACGGCCCCGTACATGTAGCCGTGGTCAGTGATGGCAAGCGCGGGCATCTCGAAATCGACCGCCTGCTTGACGAGCGCTTTGACCCGCGCTGCGCCGTCGAGAAGCGAATACTCGGTATGCGTGTGTAGGTGAACGAATGACATGGAGCGTCTACTCCGAGACCGTTGAAGATGTACCGAGTCGCGCAAGGATGGAGCGGTATCCATCGGCGCCATAGTTCAGGGCTTTGCTCACCCGAGAGATGGTGGTCGCCGAAGCGCCGGTCGATTCCTGGATGGCGGCGTAGTGCTCACCGGCGGCCAACCGCTTGGCGACGTCGAGCCGCTGTGCCATGTCGTGAATCTCGCGCAACGTGCACAGATCAAGGAGCAAGGCATAGGCATCGTCACCGGTTTCGAGCATGGTCAAGGCGACGAGGAGATCGTCCACTTCGGGCGTGCGAACGCGATCCTCAGGCATAAGTCACGGACTCCCCCGACGAAGACGAAAACCACAAGATATCGTGGTCAGAATAGCACGCGAGGGCGACATGATGGGCCTGTGGATAGCCGAACGGCTGTTCGCTCGCGACGAGCGGCACATGCCCCGATAAGTGGCATTCGACCCGACCGTGACTCCGGCTCTCAGAGTATCTCGTCGCCGATTCCGACGTGAGGCTCGCTTGCGTGTGCGACGAGAATCGACCTGCCGTCGGCCGCGAGTTCGCGATCGATCGATGCGGCGATCGGCAACGACGCGAGCACGCCGACAGCGACCACCACGCCACCGGCGATAAGCGTCGCCTGTACCCCGAACGCTGCGGCAAGCGCCGGCGCGAATGCGAGCGGGACAAGCTCCCCGGCGTTTCGGTGGTACATGGCGGTACCGATCACCCGCCCCACGTAACCCTCGGGCGATGCCACCTGCAGGACCGTGCGCATGAGCGGCTCGGCGACGCCGATCATCAGGCCCCATACCGCAGCACCAAGCGCAATCGTGCGCAGGTCGGTCGTCCCCACATAGCCGATGCCTCCGAGCCCGCACAGCGCGGTCACAACGGCCAGTCCTCGTACCGAGAGCAGTTTGCGCGGGAGCCTCGGCAGGAGCCAGGCACCGGTGATGAGACCGACGCTGAACGCCGTGTTCATCCACCCGATCCACTCGACGCCAACGCCGACGACGTCGCGGAAGAAGAGTGGCTCGAGCGCTGAGAACGCACCGAACCCAAACCAAACTGCCGTGCCTGCGAGGATCGCGTAGCGCAGAGTGCGGGTCGAGTAGGCTACCCGCAGACCATCCCGAAACTCGGCAAACGGGTGGTGCTGCTCGGCTGCCACGATGTCCCGCGTCCTAACCGCGAAGGCCAGCGCGGCTGCTGCAACTGAACAGCCGGCCATCAGCCAGAACACCGATGGAAGCCCTAGCACTTTGGCGAGGAACGCGCCGATGGCCGGCCCCAGCACGAAGCCTGCCGATCCGGCCGCCTCGACCGCGGCGTTGACGCGCTCCAGCTCGTCGACCCCGTCCACCAGGAAGGGCGCGAATGAGGCGCCCGCCGTGAAGGTTGGCGTCCCCACGAGCCCGAGCAGCCATGCGAGACCCACGAAGACCCCCCAGGAGTCCGCCATGACCAGCGCGATGACGACGGGGATAGTGAGTAGCTCCGCATATATGAGAACCCGGCGCGGCCCGATTCTGTCGACCAATACCCCGGCGATAACCGATCCGATGATGGATGCGATGCTGTTGCCCGCCATGACGAACGCGAGGGTCTTGGCGCTCGCATGGTAGGTGTACGCCGCCACACCCCACACACCGATGAAGAAGACGGCGGTGCCACCCACTCGTGAGATGAAGCGGGCGGCGACAACAAGCAGTGTGTTTCTATCTTGAAGCAGGTCACGCCTCCAGTGCATGCGGTGGGCAGGCGGCCCCTATCGGGCGACTACCAACAGTACCACCCCGCGCGGGTGCCAAGAACGCGAGATGGGGCCCGACCGTTGCTCGGTCGGACCCCATCAGGAGAAGCGCTACCGGCGGACTAGTGCGCGGTGTACGCGCTCCACGGTGAGGTGTAGTTCACGTACGTAGAGGCCACGCCGCCCTGTACGTCAATCGTGCGGGCGATTCTGGTGGAGTTGGTGGTGCTCCACCAGTTGCTGCGCGCATCGACCTTGACACCCGGCGTCGAGCCCGCGACGTCGAACGACAGGTTGTGCGGACGCACCCAGGAGAAGTCCTCTCCGCCGAGCGGACCGCCGAAGTTGTTCCAGCGGACCGACGGGTTGCCCGTGGCGCCAGCGATCGCGACACCAACGCGCGTGCTCGAGATGTCGTTCTTCTCGATATGCGCGGCCTTGCTGCCGAACCAGTAGACACCGGCGATGTCATCAACGTCGGCCGAGGGGTTCGAAAGTCCCGAACCTGAGATGTGGTTTCGCTGGACATAGCCGTACGGGAAGTTGCTGGCGTAAATGCCACCGTAGTAGGTGTCCGTGATCTTGTTGCCGGTCAGGCTCAGACCGTTGGAAGAGTCACTGTAGGCGCTACCGATATCGAGACCGTAGCCCCAGAGCGACTTGTCGATCGTGTTGTTCGCCACGACCGGCTGAACCGTGCTCTCGGCGCTCGACGCGTCGGCCCATACGGCGATGCCGTCGTAGTACGGCTTCTTGACCGTGTTGCCGCGAATCTCCGGAGTCGAAACGACCCGCTCACCGGTTGCGACTGAGCTGATGCCATCGTCGTACATGCCCCACTTCGCGTCACCCACGTTGTAGGCGATGTAGGCGTCGTTGGTAGCGGTGCCGTTCGGAGCGTCCGAGCGGACGTCCACCATGCCGTAATAGCCACTGGCGAAGAGGTACTTGGCCCTCGTCGTCGACGTGGCGTCGCCCTGGGCGGAGTATGAACTTGCAAAGACGGCATCGCCGTCGAACGACTGAACTCGCATGTAGTCTGCGGACGAGTGACCGCTGATGTCCGAAGACTCGACGGCATCACCGTTGCTCGAGTTCGCGTAGAGGTAGATGCCGTAGTAGGCGTACACCGGCGTGTTGTGAATGGTGGCGTCGGTCTTCGCTGTACCCATGCCATTGGTGTAGGCATTCGCGTAGATGCCGTAGTTCCACGCCGCGGCCACACTGCTGTCGGTGATGACCGGCGCAGCGATAACGGTCGCGGAGGTTTCCCCTTCGGAAACGTCGGCCGCAGCGTACACATAGACGCCGTCACCGCTGTACTTGACCCTGCCACCCTTGATGGTCGGAGCGCTGCGAACGACCTTCGTGCCGTCGCCACCACCGTAGGCGTTGAGGTCGTAACCGTAATCGTCAGGCGCGTCGACGGTGCAATCATTGAACTTGGTGGTCACAGATGAGGACCCGGCACCGGTGAACTCGGTCTTGTCGTTGTCCGCACTTGCGTAGATGCCGGCAGTGGGGCTTTGGAAGGAGCAGTCGGTGAACGATCCGCCGACTCGGGCGGCGCCGCTACCGCCAGGACCCGACGCGGTCATGTAGAGCGGATCATCATTGGCGCGAATCGAGCAGTTCTTGAAGCTCGGGTAGATCCCCGAGGTGCCCGAGGTGTCCTCTGACTTGTTCGCACCCATGTAGACCGAATAGTCGTCGTAGCCGTTGTACAGCGTGGAGTCTGTCACGACCGGCTTGACGAGGGCGTCGCCGAACTCATTGTTGTCTGCCGAGAGATACATGACGTCGTAGTACGGCGAAGAGAGCTTGGAGTCGCTCACGACCGGCGCGACGAGAGCGACACGCTCCAGCGGCTCGCTCTCCGACTCGGAGTTGCGATCAGCGTCGCAGTAGAGTGCCACGCCGCCCGAACGGATGCTGGAGTTGGTTACCGTCGGTGACGCATACGCGCCACCTTCGTTGGAGTCGGCGCCTGCGTAGACGCCCTCTGTATCTTCCTCATCATTGATAATCGTCGTCTTCTGGATGACCGGAGCGGACTTCGCATAGCCGAAGCCGTTGGCATCTGCCCACGCGTAGACGCTGTGGTCCCGGAACGACTCGATCCTGGAGTTGATGATGGTCGGCGAGGCTACGGCATTACCCACAGCCGACAGACCGTCGTTCGAGCCGTACGCGTACACCTCGACGCACTCGTTGTACGAGTGACCGCTGGTGTTGAGCAGGTACGGCTTGGCCTCCGCGGACTTCTGGTCGGACTCGGCGTAGGCGTAAATGCCGATCGAGTCACCCGAGTCGAAGTAGCCACCGATCCAGCTCGGGTTGGCCTTCGCACCGTTGGGGCCATTGGCCTGACAGTCCACCACGTATCCGCCGTCGGCGCTGGTCGCGTTGACGTTTCGGAACGACGGCGTCGCGATGGCCTCACCCAAGCGGCTGTTGGCGTCAATGCTGACGCAGTCATACTCAGCCGACTCGATGGGGCCGTTTGAGAACGAAGGTGCGATCGTCGCGCGACCCTTGTTCTGGGTGTCCGCGTACAGGTATACCGCGTCTTCCCACTGCCCGGTCATCGCGATCTTGTCGAACGTCGGCGAGACGGTGACGTTCCCGAGAACCGAGTCGGTCGACTCGTCGGACTGCGCGCCCATGTAGACCGCGTAGTCGCTCGCCATGATATGGCTGCCGGAGACCTCCGGTGAGCAGATTGCGGGGCCGTAGTCGTAGTTCTCGGCCCACGCGTAGATTCCATCGTCTTCCTGGGACACGATCCGGTTGCTTGTCAGCGTCGTAAGAACCTTCGCGGACTTGCCCCGACGCGTGTAGCTCTCAAGCCAGAACGCCTCGCCGTAGTTCGACTGCAAGGTGTTCTGCCGCAGGTTGCCCAGGACCGTGTGGTTGCCCCCGGTGCCGCCACCGGTGTCCTCCACCTCAAGGGCGATCGGGTAGCCGGCCCTGATGGTGTTGCCCGAGATGTAGGGATCGAGCGTGATGTTGCCCGCGCCCGTGTTGCCGGAGTACAGGTAGATGCCGTCCTGGCTCGAGCTCACATCGATGCGGTTGCCCACGAACCGGGCGCGTGGCGTCGTGGCGTCGACTGCGCCGTCGCCCACGTAGATGCCGCCCCAACCCATGTCGTGGATGGTGCTGTAGGTGACGTACGGTCGGCTGGTGTCCTCAAGCCACAGACCCATACCGTACTCGACGTCCGTGCGGTCCATGACGGAGGCGGCCATGCTATCGAAGTAGAGGTAACCCCAGTCACCATCGTTAGGCACGAATCCGCCGGCCTTCTCGGCAGCGACGCCAACCGATGAGAACAGGATGTTCTTGTCGGCGGTACCGTCAGCGATGAGCTTGCCGTGAACGATGAGGTCTACGCCCATCGACGGGTTCACAGCCGGAGCATCGCGACCCGAGAGACCGGTGCCGAAGTACACCTTGACGCCCGGCTCGATGGTCAGCGTGACGCCCTTCTTCACGATCAGGTCGGCGTCGACGTAGTACGGGCTCTTCGCCTTGGTCCACGTGGTGTTGGCCGTGATCGTCGAGATGGTCGAGAACGTCGTCGCAGCGAGGTCGCGAGCCAGCGCTGCGGGCAGCGGCTTCTCAGCCGAGCCCGAATTCGTCGGCGGCTGCGGACCCTGGGTCTGTGCGCCGAGCGATGCCGCCGCTGTGTGAGGCGCATTCGCAGCCTTCATGACACGAGCCGGCTCATAGCCCGTGCCGACCGCCGCGAAGCGCAGCGACGCCGGTGCGGCGAGGACCGCGACCTTGACCGCGTAGTAGTACTGGATGCCCACCTTCGCCGTCGAGTCGAGGAAGGTGTTTCCCTTGATGGGGGCATCGTTGAGCTTGACGCCCTCGCCGTCCTTGGACTCGCTGCGGAAGAAGTCGAGTTGCGCATCGGAAGCGAACCCACGCGCACGGACTTGGATCCCGTCCGGGGTGGCGTGAGTGGCTACACCTGCGGCTTTCGCCGGAACGGCACCAGCGCCGCTCCCTGCGACAATCGCCGCGGAGGCCGGCGTTACCGGCATCATCGAAACAACGAGAGCGGCTGTCGCCACGAGCGACAGCCACCGACTACGTGCTCTTCTCATGTGGTTCCCCTCCCAAAATCGAAAACACGAATCCCATCCGTCCTCCCACTGGACCTGCTCAATACTCCCCCTTCGCGACAAAACTGTCACGCGAATCGCAGTATCGAATACGCCGAGCGGTTCTCGCCCCCACGTTTGAGCGCGTGCCTACGATCCGTCCGCGGTCTCGTGCGCGCTGTCCACGACAGGGTTGCTGAGCACTCCGACGCCCTCGATACGCACCTCAACGGTGTCTCCCGGCACGATCGGCCCAATCCCGCCGGGCGTTCCGGTGAGCACTACGTCCCCGGGCACAAGCGTCATCACGTTGCTCACAAAACTCACGAGTTCGAAGGGGTGGAACAGCATGTCGCTCGTGCGAGCGGATTGCACCACCCGGCCGTTGACGAGCGTCTCAAGGAGCAGATCGTCCGGGCTGACATCGGTTGCGACCCACGGGCCGATAGGACAGAACCCATCGAAACCCTTCGCGCGCGTCCACTGCCCATCGGTCTTCTGGATGTCGCGCGCGGTCACATCGTTGCCGCAACACAGACCGAGCACGTTGTCGGCCGCCTGGGACGCGCTGGCTCGGTGTGTTCTGCGACCAATGACGATACCGAGCTCCCCCTCGTAATCGACGCGCCCGACCCCGTCCGGAATCGCTATAGGGTGGCCGGGGCCGATGACTGCGGTGGAGGGCTTCACGAAGATGACCGGCTGAGCCGGGGTCTCATGCCCCATCTCGGCGATGTGATTCTTGTAGTTGAGCCCCACGCAAACCACCTTCGTGGGCGAGACGGGGGCGAGCAGGTGCGCCTCGTTAAGCGCGATGACGCCCTCGGGCTCCCACGCTGCGAACGGTTCGTCGCTGATCAGCGTGATCATGGAATCGTCGGCAAGGCCGTATCGGCAGTCGCCTTCGTGCATGAGACGCACGACTCGCATTCCACTCCCCCGGATTAGCGCGATTGATTCCTCCCCGTTGTGAGGTTCCATGCGCACGGGCGATGTCCTGCGAACTCTCTTATTCGGCCGCTGGCGCGGCGTCGTCAGGTGCCGTAGCCAGGCCGTACTCGACTGAGTCGACCAGCGCTTCCCACGATGCCTCGATGATGTTCTCCGAGACGCCCACGGTGCCCCAGCTCGTCTCGGCGTTCTTCGTCTCGATGAGAACGCGGGTCACCGCTCCGGTGCCCTTCTTGTCCTCGAGCACGCGCACCTTGTAGTCGTCGAGCGTGATTCCGGCCAGCTGCGGGTAGAAGCGCCCGATTGCGATGCGCAGCGCCTTATCGAGTGCGTTGACCGGGCCGTTGCCCTCGGCGGTCGCGATGTAGCGGTGTCCGCCGACGTGAATCTTGATGGTCGCCTCGGTGGCGACGCGGCCGTCGTCGCGCTTGTCGGCGATGACTCGGAACGACTCGAGCGTGAACGCGGGCTCGTACGTACCGAGGCGCTTACGGAGCAGGATCGCGAGCGACGCGTCGGCGGCCTCGAAGCTGTAGCCACCGTGCTCGAGCTCCTTGATGTCGTCGAGAACGGCTGCAGCCTGCTCACCCGAAAGGTCGATGCCGAGTTCGGCGGCTTTCATCGTCAACGATGCGCGACCCGCGAGTTCACTCACGACCACGCGCGCGAGGTTACCCACCGCCGCAGGATCGACGTGCTCGTAGGCGCCGGCGAGTTTGCCCGTGGCGCTCGCGTGCAGGCCGCCCTTGTGTGCGAACGCGCTTACGCCGACGTACGGCGCCTGCGCGTTGGGCGCGAGGTTCGCGGTCTCGGCGACGAAGTGGCTGACCTCGGTGAGCAGGCGAAGCTGTTCGCGCGAGATGCAGTCGTCGCCCATCTTGAGCACGAGCGCGCCGATGATGGCGATAAGATCCGCGTTGCCGGTGCGCTCGCCGTAACCGTTGACGGTGCCCTGCACCTGAACGCAGCCGGAGTCGACCGCGACGAGCGAGTTCGCGATAGCGCAGCCTGAGTCGTTGTGGGTGTGAATCCCCAGCGGCGCGGCGACGCGACTCGCGACGTCGGTGACGATGCGCGCGATGTCAGCCGGCAACATGCCGCCGTTGGTGTCGCAGAGCACGATCGTGTCAGCGCCAGCATCGGCGGCGGCGGCGCACACGGCGACCGCGTAGTCGGCGTTGGCCAGATACCCGTCGAAGAAGTGCTCGGCGTCGAAGAAGACAGTACGGCCCTGCGACTTGAGGTATGCGACCGAATCGCGCGCCATTTCGATGCCCTCGTCAAGGCTCGCACCGAGCGCCTCGGTGACCTGCAGGTCCCACGCCTTGCCGACGATGCATATCGCCTGACACCCGGTGTCGAGCAGCGCCGCCAGCCCGGGGTCCTCAGCCGCCGAGACGCCTTTGCGCCGCGTCGACCCGAACGCCGAGATCACCGCTTGCTCCAGCTTGAGCGACTTGGCGCGCTCAAAGAACTCGATGTCCTTGGGGTTCGAGCCGGGAAAGCCGCCCTCGATGTAGTGCACGCCGAGCAGGTCGAGCTTGGCCGCTATGCGCAGCTTATCCTCGACCGACAGCGACATTCCCTCTCGCTGCGTGCCGTCCCGAAGCGTGGTGTCGTAGAGCATGACCACGGGCGTCTCCTCGGCGGTTGGTTGGCGGTGTGAGCGCTAGACGCGCTCGAGCCACTCCTCGTAGCCCGGCTCTTCGCCATGCACCACGCGGAAGTAGGTGGACTGCAGCTCCAACGTGACGGGGCCCGCCGGACCGATGACTCGATGGTCGACCGAGCGCACCGGCACGACTTCGGCCGCCGAGCCCGTCATGAACATCTCGTCACAGGTGTAGAGGTCGGTGCGCACGAGCGACTCCTCGACGATGTCGTAGTCGAGATCGACCGCAAGCTGCATGATCGTGTCGCGCGTGATGCCCTCGAGCAGCCCGTCTGAGACCGGCGGCGTCGAGATCACGCCGTCGCGCACGATGAAGAGGTTCTCGCCGGTGCCCTCAGTGACCTTACCCTGCTCGTTGAGAAGGATCGCCTCGTTGTAGCCGTGCTGGTTCGCCTCGATGCGGGCGAACGATGAGTTCAGGTAGTTGCCCGTCGCCTTGATCGCGGGCGGCATCGAGTTGATGCCGCGCTGGCGCCACGAGCTGATTCCCACATCGACGCCCTCACGCAGCGCCTCCTCGCCCATGTAGGTCTCCCACGGCCAGCACGCGACCGAGACGCTGACGGGGGCGGGAATCGGATCGAGGCCCATGATGCCGTAGCCCCGAAATGCAATCGGGCGGATGTAGCAGGACGGAAGGTCGTTCACTCGGATGGTGTCCTTGACGACCTCGACCATCTGGTCGACCGAGTAGCCCAGTTCCATGAACAGCATCTTCGCCGAGCGCTCGAAACGCTCCATGTGCTCGGTGAGCCTGAACACGGCGGGGCCGTCGGGGGTCGCGTAGCAGCGGATGCCCTCGAATACTCCGGAGCCGTAGTGAAGGGCGTGCGTCAGGACGTGTACCTGCGCCTTGTCCCAATCGACAAGTTCGCCGTCCATCCAGATCTTGTCCACGGCGGGCAGAGTCATCGTGCGCACCCCTCTCGGCAGCGTCTGATAGTCGTGCCATTGTACGCGAGTGGATTCGAGCGTGCAGGGCAGGGTGATAGAATCGCGACGTTCACAGCCGAGGGAGAGCCCGTCGCCATGTACCGCAAACCGATTGTGGGATTTCTCCTGGTACTTGCAACGCTGACAGCGCTCTTTGCGAGCACCGGTACGATTCGCAACCTGCATTACAAGATCGAGAGCGACGGAAAGTACTACTACCAGTTCTTGGTCTCCGCGGTTGGCGACGGTGACCTGGACTTCACCGACGACTATCGAGCTCCCCGGTATCCATGGATGGAGCAGGATGTCGACCACTACCTCCTGCGCTATGAGCTGAGCCCCGTGTCGGGGCGGCCGTCGAACCCGTTCTCCGTGGGGCCCGCAATCCTGTGGCTGCCCTTCGCGCTCATAACCAAAGTGGCGGCCAGCATTCTGATTGCGATCGGCGTCCGGGTCGATCCGAGTCCGTGGGGCCGCTTCTTCCAGTACGGCGTCATGTGGAGCGCCGTCGTGTACGGAACCGCTGCGTTGTGGTGCCTCTACAGACTCACACGTCGGTTCGTCGATCCGAGGGCCGCCGCGTGGGCGACCGCACTGGCACTGCTCGCGACGAACCTGCTGTATTACGTGATCTTCGAGCCGTCCATGAGCCACACCTACGACGTGTTCGCCTACTCAGCGTTCCTGCTCGCCTTCGTCACGTGGTCCAAGCAGGCGGATCCCCTGCGACTTGGCGCGCTCGGTGTGCTGGGCGGACTGTGCATTCTGGTACGGACTCAGAATGTGATCACCATCGCCCTCTTCTCTGTGCTGCTCGGCTGGCTCTGGCTGCGACGGCATGAACCCCGTCAGGCGAAGTCTCTGCTGGCGTACTTTGCGGCCCTGGCGATCACGGCATCGCCGGTGGCGCTGGTGAACACCTACCTCTACGGTTCGCCAGGCACGGTGCCGCAAGGCGAGGGCTTCCTCGATTGGGCCCATCCGTATGTGTGGGAGGTGCTGTTCTCGGGTCGCAACGGCCTCTTCTCGCACCACCCGATTCTGCTGGTCGGGCTCGTGGGGGTGCTCGCGCTGATCGCCGACCGATACCGCAATCGTGACTACGACACCGTTGCGATCCTCGCCGTCATGCTGCTCGCATTCGCCGGTCAGGCGTACGTGAACTCCGTGACAGCCGACTGGTGGGCAGGCGACTCGTTTGGACAGCGCAGACTGCTCGGCTCGCTGCCTTTGTTCACTATCGGGCTGGGCTTCGCTGCCGAGAAGGCGCTGCGCGCTGCGCCACGGATTGCGGTGACCGTGTTCGTCGCCAGTATGCTGGCCGGCCTGTACCTGACATTCATCCACGTATGGCTGTGGCCGTACGATCAGCCGCACAACATCCTCGCCTGGATGTTCATCGACGGACCTCGTGCCGCGATCGCTCGTTTCGGAGGGCGCTTCGGCTTGTAGTCGACGGTCCATGCGACGTACATGCGTAACGTGTTGACCTGCGACGACAGTCGTTCGAGGGTGCTAGAATCGCGACGTTCACAGCCGAGGGGGTGCCGTGCAGCAAGGACCGCAAGCGTCTTCCTACCGCACATCTCGCACCGCGATCGGCATTCTCGTCGTCGTTCTCGCGATACGTCTGCTCGCCGCGTTGTTCATCATCCCGACGGTGACCGCCGACGCAGAAGGCTACGAGGCGGCCGCGATCCGGGTGTTTGAGACCGGCTCGTTCGCTTATCCTCCGATGACTTCGTCCTACTGGGAGACGACTTCTGACGGCGTCCTTCGAGTCTCACAAGCCGGACACGCACTTCTCGGCGGAATCGAGCGCAACGCCTACACGATGCCGGGCTACCCGATTGTGCGAGCAGCGGTGATGGCGGCGACCCCTAGCGACGGGCCGGCCAGAATCGCAACACGCTTGCTCCAAGCGCTGCTCAGCACCCTTGTCGCATGGGTCGCGTACCTGCTCGGGCGGCGATTCTCGGAGCGCGCCGGGCTGCTCGCGCTGCTCGGCTGCGCCCTGTACCCCCCGTTCACCCTCGCCAACTCCTACCTGCTGACCGAGGTGGTCTTCACGGCGGTGTTGATAGCAAGCGTGTACGCCGTCGTGCGCTGGAGCGACGACCTGGATACGCGATGGGCGCTCGCGGCGGGCGCGCTGTTCGGCGTGTCGCTGTACATCCGGCCAACCATGGCGCTGTGGATCCCTTTCGCCGCGCTTTGCGTGGTGGTGGCGCGACGGTCGCAAGTGAAGAAGGTCCTTCTGCAGAGCGCCCTGCTCGGGCTTGTCGTTATCGCGGTCATCACACCGTGGTGGCTGCGTAATGGGTCGATCTACGACAGGTTCGTTCCGTTCACGACTGGTGCGGCGGTCACCACCATCGAGGCGATTCGGATGGACGTCGATGAACCACTCCCGCTACCATGGCGCTCGAGCGCACCGAAGCCCACTGTGGAGCAACAGCGGATCGCGGTCTACACGCGCCAGATCCTGTCGGGCGGACAAGCGGTGGTCCGCGATGAGTCGCAACTCGCGAGCTACTTCGCACAGGAGACCGATGCGCTGGTTGCCAGGGTACGAGCCGAAGGGCTACTGCCGTCCCTTGTCGGGGCGCGCGCTCGTGCGGTACTGATGTCGGTGCTTCGGCCGCATGCCGTCTCGCCGACGGCGCTCAGAGGTGTGCCGTTCACGCTCGCGTGGGCGATGCAACTCGTACTGCTCGCCGCATTCGCGCTCGGGGTCGCGCTCGCCCCACGACGCCTCGATACGCTGTTACTGATCTCGCTGCCGCTCTACTCACTCACTATCCACGCGATCGTCATCTCGTACCACCGCTACCACTTTCCGGTGATGCCGTTGGTGGTGGTCATTGCGGCGGTGGGAATCGATGTGGCGCTCAAGCGCTCGCAGTCGGCCGTAACTGAGTCCTAGCCCAGCGCCACCAGCACGAGGTCGCCCATCGCTACGGTACCCACGATCTTGTCGGCGGGCGTGTCGGCATCCGCGATATCGCGCGTGCGCCAGCCATCGGCGAGAACGCCCTCGATCGCTGCTGCGAGCGCATCGGCGGCGGCATGCATATCGAAGCTGTAACGGAGCATCAGCTCGACGGAGAGCAGCATCGCAAGTGGGTTCGCGACGCCCTGACCTGCGATATCTGGCGCGGAGCCGTGGCTCGGCTCGTAGAGCGCGGTGCCGTCGCCGAGCGACGCGCTCGCAAGCATGCCGAGCGACCCAGTGAGCATCGACGCCTCGTCGGAGAGAATGTCGCCGAACATGTTCTCGGTGACCATGACGTCGAACTGGTTGGGCGTGCGGATGAGCTGCATGGCCGAGTTGTCGACGAGCTGGTCGAAGAGCTCGACGTCGGAGAACTCCGCAGCGTGCAGGCGGTGCACGACCTCACGCCACAGGCGCGAGGACTCGAGGACGTTGGCCTTATCGACGCTGTGGACGCGATTGCGACGCGTGCGCGCGGTCTGGAACGCGAGGCGTGCGATGCGCTCGATCTCGTACTCAGCGTACAGCATGGTGTCGTAGGCACGCATGCCCTCGCCGCCACCAGTGGCCGCTCCCTCGACGCCCGTTTCGCGAGCACGGTCGCCGAAGTACAAGCCCCCGGTCAGCTCGCGCACGATGAGCATATCGACGCCTTCGAGGTACTCGGGCTTAAGTGAGGATGCATCACGAAGCGCGTCGAAGATCTTGACCGGGCGCAGATTCGCGAACAGTCCGAGCGCCTTTCGGATGCCGAGCAGCCCCTGCTCGGGGCGCGGCCTGGCAGGGTCGGTCGTGTCCCACTTCGGGCCGCCGATTGCGGCAAGCAGCACCGCGTCCGAGCGATATGCGACTTCCAGGGTGGCGTCGGGAAGCGCCGATCCGGTCGCATCGATCGCCGCGCCGCCCAGTAGCGCTTCCTCGAACTCGAACGTGACGCCGTTGGACGCACCGATGGCGCCCAGTACCTTGACGGCTTCAGCGGTGATCTCGGGACCGATGCCATCGCCCGGCAGCAGACAGATTCGGTAGGTGTTCTCGCTCATGTTCGCTCCCCGCTCGTGCATGGTCTTGTGACGCGCGAGTATACGCGAGTGAGCGGAGGCGCGCCCCGGTCGACCCCAAACGGCCTCGCCTAGAAGAACAGCTTCGCCACCGAGAGAATCCCCTGTTTCCACGGCACCCGATGCGAGACCCCGCCCGTACCCTCGAACTCCTCTAGATGAGCGCAGTACCACTCGTAGTTTCGAAGCAGCGCGTCCTTGTTGGAGTACTTCGGTGCGAATCCCAGCACTTGCTGCGCCTTGTCTATGGAGACGAAAGAGTCCTTCGACGCCGTCTCGTAGACCCACTTGTAAAGGGGTGACAGGTGCAGCGCCTCGAGTACGCGAAGCGTCCAGATCATGGGCGCTGCGGGGAACCCGTGAATCTTCTTCCCGAAGCCGGCGAGATCGAGCACCGCCTGGTAGTCCTCACCCATCGTGGTGAACTCAGCGGCGCCGATGTTAAAGGTGTCGTTGACGACCGCCTCATCGAGAGTGCAGCACAACCTGATGGCATCGCAGAGGTCATCGACGTCAAGGAGCTGGTATCGGTTCTTCCCACTGCCGATCATCGGAAAACCGTGCCCGGTTCTAGCCCAGTCGTAGAACAGCGCGAAGACGCCCAGGCGCTCAGGACCGACGAAACTCTTCGGACGGATGATCGGGATACACATCCCCTTCTCGCGAAACTCGCGGCAGACGCCCTCCGCCGCGATCTTGGCCTCGCCGTACGGACCGACGCCGATCATCGGGTCGTCCTCGTAGAGCGGATGATGATCCGGAATGCCGTAGACCGCCGTGGACGAGATCATGACGAAGCGCGCCACCCCGTTCTTCTTGGCAGCCTCGAGCATCCGTCGCGTGCCATCGACGTCGGTGGTGCGAATGTCGTCTGGCGAGTAGAGCGGCAACGCTGCGGCGCAGTGCACGACGAAGTCGATATCGCGACAGCATCGATCAGCTGTGTCCGCGTTGCGGATGTCGCCCACGATCCAGTCGACGCGGTCGCGACAGTCCTCGTAGTCGAACTCGAGCAGGTCGAGTGAGCGCACAGAATGCCCGCGCTCCAGCAGCGAACGGATGAGGTTGATGCCGAGGAATCCGGAGCCTCCGGTGACAAGGAATCTGGCGGGAGCCGTCGGACTGTCGGTCATGGGCAACTCTCCTAGCTCAAGAATCGGGGGGCGATGTACAAGACGGCGACCGAAGCGGTCACCCACAGCGCGACGTCGATGATGATGGGCCCGTCCGAGAGGAGTATCTCCTCGGGCCGACCGCCGCCGTCCTTGCTCAACACCAGGTACTGGTAGCGGAGCACGCCGTATATCACGAACGGGATCGTGAGCATGAGCAGATAGTCAGGAGCGAGCTCCTCGAAGAACGTGTACAGCGCGTACGAGGTGATCGTGGCAGCCGACAGCGTCACCATGAAGCTGTCGAGCAGTTCGGCTGAGTACTCGGAGAGCACCGGACGGTGAGCGACGGATCGCTCCCGCAACAACACGATCTCATGACGCCGCTTCGCTGCTGCGAGAAAGAGCATGAGCAGCCCCGTGCACAGAACCAGCCACGGCGAGACCGGCACCTCGATGGCGACCGCGCCTGCGACGGCGCGCAGTACGAACCCGGTGGCGATGACCAGCATGTCGACGATTGAGACGCTCTTGAGCGCGAAGGTGTAGAGCAACTGAAGGACGACGTACGCCGCGAACACCGCGGTGAAGTCGGGACCGACGAAGAACGCCAGTGCGAAAGCCGCAATCGCCAGTACGGCCGAGACGCCCAGGGCAGCCGGCTTGCCCAACCGACCGGATGCCACCGGGCGGTCACATTTCACGGGATGGGCGCGATCTCGATCTGCATCAAGAACATCGTTGAGCGCATACAGTGCGCTCGTCCCAAGGCAGAAGACCACGAACGCGACAGCCGTCTCGCCCAGTAGCGCGGTATCGAGCAGCTTGCCCGAGAAGACAAGACCCGCTGCGACCACGAGGTTCTTGGTCCACTGGCGGGGCCGCATCAACCGTATGACGTCTCTGAAGTCCATGAATGCGATAATCCTCGGCGGTGCTGCCGCGACTCTCGAATCGGTCGCTTGAGCCTCGACATTGTAGCCCTACGCCCGCTGTGGAGACCATGAACTCGAAGCGCATCATGAGTGGGATCGTGCTGGCCGGCCTTGGCAGCGTCTTGGTCTACGCGGCGATGGCCTTCCTCACCGACGCGCCGGCGATGGCGCGGGCGCTCGCGGCGTTTCCTATCACCACGTTGGTCTACATGCTCGCTCTGGCGTTCGCCAGCTTCGTCGTTCGCGCCGTGCGCTGGGGTGCGCTGATGCGTGTCGTGGGGCGCCCCGTCTCGTTTGTGGACGCACTATACCTGCAGCTTTCGGGGCAGACCATGTCGGTCACACCGGGCCGGGTGGGCGAGATTCTCAAGCCGTGGCTCGCGAGCAACACCTCAGGCCTGCCGATGACGCGCGGAGTCGCGCTCGTGTTCTCTGAGCGGCTCGCCGACCTCATCGCCGTCTGCTGCCTGGCACTGGGTGGGCTCGGGGCCATCGGAGGGAACCTCTGGGTGCTTGTGGCTGTGCTTGCGGTGATCCTGATCGCGACAGGGATAGCGAGTTCACCCTGGTTTCATGCGCTGGCCCTGGGCGTTGTCGAGAAGCAGGAATGGTCCCGCAAACATCACGCGTCAGCGTCTGCGATCTCACAGACCATCCGCACCGCACTCACCTGGCGAACGCTGCTGTGGTCCGTCCCGTCATCAATCGTCGCCTGGGGCCTGGAAGGGGTCGGATTCGGGCTCTGCCTGTCCGCGCTCGGCTTCTTCAAACTGTCGATGGTCACAGCCGTCTCCATCTACGCCATCGCCACGCTTGTGGGCGCGTTCACTTTCCTGCCGGGGGGCATCGGTCTGACCGAAGCGTCGATGGCAGGCATCCTCATCGCGCTGGGCATGAACGCCTCGGATGCCGCAGCTGCGACGCTCATCACCCGCATCACAACCCTGTGGTGGGGGGTCGGCGTGGGATGGATCGCAATCGCGACGCGACCGTCACTGTTCGCACGACTACTGTCTGCCACCGACGAGGACGACGCCGCCGAGGATTCGACGACGAACACCGCAAACGACTAGCGGCGGGTCGGCGGCTTCGTCAGCCACTCCGTGAGCACGTGCTTCGAGGCACGCCACTCCTCCACTTCGCGCTCCTTCTGATCACAGTTCGAGCACCAGTGCACAGGCCCGCGAAGAAACTCGAATATCTCCTCGGGATCGTGCTCGTCTCGGATGCTGATCCAGTCGGTCGGGTAGATCTGGAGTCCTCGAATCCCGAACGTGCTGCGGAACACCTCGGAGTACGCGACGAACGCGCACGGATAGAGGCGGCCGTCGCGCAAGATCGGCCGGTTGTTCACGCCGCGACACCGGGAGAAAGAATCCGAAGCGTCTTGCGACCCAAGCGGGTCGATCGGCACGCGCACCTGCTCGCGATCGGGGCGCGTCCACTCGACCTTCACGCCGCGCTGCTTGCCCGCGAGGTCGATCTCTACCGCCGGCAGCCCGACCGGCCGGGACCCCACGAGCAACGTGACCTTGCTGGCGCGCAGAGCGTCCCAGAAGGGCTCGTCCTGCTGCATCAGCAGGGTGCCGTTGGTGCGCAGATAGATTCGCGAACGAGGGAAGATGGCGCGCGCACGGGCGAGGAACTCGAGAACCTTGGGGTGCAGCATCGGCTCACCGCCGACGATCTGTACACGACGCACGTTCGAGAACGCCGCCGACAAGAGCCGAAGGTCCGACTCGAACTGGTCGATATCGGCAAGACTCGGCTCGCATAGGTTCGCGAAGCTCGGACAGGCGGCGCAGTCAAGGGTGCAGTGGTCGACGATAGGCACTTCAATCTGGAACAGCACCGGTTTGCGCTTGAGGACCACCCGACGAAACCAGATCAGCCACTCGGGATCGCGCGTCACGAACGACCTGAACGTCGCCTTGCGCTTGATCGCTCCACCGGCCGAGGCGATGCGTTCGCTGGCGGGAGGCGGCTGCTCGAGGCCGGGCAGTTGCGCGTAGCGGGTATCAGGCATCTCAGGCATCTGCGCTGTTCGCCTCAAACCACTCGATGGTCCTCGCAAGCCCCGTGTCGAAGTCGGTCGTCGCCTCGAAGCCGAACCTGTCCATCGCGCGTGCAGTGTCGAGCTTTCGACGCGGCTGGCCGTCGGGCTGGCTCGCATCCCAGATCAGCTCGCCGGTGAATCCGGTGAGCGCTGCGATCTTCTCGGCGAGGTCCTTGATGGTGATCTCGAAGCCCGCACCGACGTTGATTGGCTCAGGCTCGTCGTAGCGCTCGGCGGCCAGGCAGATCGCCTCGGCGGCATCGGCCGCGTAGAGGAACTCGCGGCTCGCGGTTCCGGTGCCCCAGAGCGTGATCGAGTCGGCCCCGGCATCACGGGCCTCCACGCACTTGCGGATGATCGCCGGTATGACGTGGCTTGAGAACGGATCGAAGTTGTCGCGCGGCCCGTACAGGTTGACCGGGAGCAGGAACACGCCGTCCATGCCGTACTGCTGCCGATACGCCTGCAGCTGCACGAGCAGCGCCTTCTTCGCCAGACCGTACGGTGCGTTGGTCTCCTCGGGATAGCCGTTCCAGAGGTCTTCCTCGTGAAACGGAACCGGGGTGAACTTGGGATAGGCGCACACAGTGCCCAGGCACACGAACTTGCCAACTCCCGCGAGGCGCGCCTGCTCGATGAGCTGGATACCCATCATCGCGTTCTCGTAGAAGAAGCGACCGGGCTCGGCACGATTCGCGCCGATGCCGCCGACCACGGCGGCGAGATGGATGATGACGTCGGGGCGTCCCTCGGCGAGCGCTGCGATGATCTCGCTCTCGCGGGTAAGGTCGTAGTCGCTCTTTCTCGGGGCGAAGACGCCGGTGCAGCCTCTGGCGGCCAGCGCCTCGAGGACGAACGAGCCGAGGAAGCCACCGCCACCGGTGACCATGACGCGCTTGGTTGCGAGATCGATAGTCAAGAGTCCTCCGTGTCGTGCGGGATGCGTCAGGCGAAGATCGTGTTAAGCGTCTGTATCGCACCCACTCTATGTGCTGCGCCAACAGGCTACAACACTGCGACCAGCGTGCCACGCACGCGCTAGAATGGCGGCGGTGCATCTTCGCGCCCACTGCTATCCACCGACGAGCCTGAGAGGTGACGACCCGCTTGAGCAGCGACGAGCACCTGTGCGACCGCGGCCGAGCGGCTCTGTTCGTCACGACGGTCCCGATCACGCTCGAGGCGTTCCTCGTGCCGTTCGCCAAACACCTTCGCGCGCAGGGCTGGCGCATCGACGCGCTCGCGAACGGTGCGACGCGCGCCGAGACCATCGCCACGGAATACGACCAGCACTTCGACATCGGATGGAGTCGCAACCCGCTCGCTTTGGGCAACGTCAGCGGCACCGCGGCAGCAATACGCCGCGTCGTCGAGGCGGGCGACTACGACATCGTGCACGTACACACGCCCATTGCGGCGTTCGTAACGCGTTATGCGCTACGCGGTCGCCCGCGCGCCGAGCGACCCGCCGTGATCTACACGGCACACGGCTTCCACTTCTACCGCGGCGGTGCACCGACAAGCAACGCGGTGTACGAGCGGCTTGAACGTGCCGCAGCGGCGTGGACCGACTACCTCGTGACCATCAACGCCGAGGACTTCTCCGCTGCACGCGACTTCGGCACCATCGATCCTGAGCGCGTTCGGCTCATTCCCGGCATCGGTGTCGACGTCGACGCGTACGGTCCGACCGCGGCAAGCGACGCGGAGATCGCCGCGCTTCGAGAGAAGCTCGACCTGCCCGCCGATGCGTTCGTGCTCACGATGATCGCCGAGTTCGGTGCGGTGAAGCGGCATGAGCACGCCTTCAAGGCGCTCTCGCTCGTCGACGATCCGCGCGTGGTGCTCGTGCTCGCCGGTGACGGCCCTCTCGAGTCACGGCTGCGCGAGCAGGCGATGGCGCTCGGCATCGAGACGCGGATCCGCTGGATCGGATACCGCCGAGACGTCCCGACGCTCCTGGCCGCGAGCGACGCGCTCATGCTCTGCTCCGAGCGTGAGGGACTCAACCGCAGCGTGCTTGAGGCCATGGCTGCGGGCAAGCCCGTCATCGGCACCGACACGCGGGGCATCGCCGATGCGATCACACCTGACACCGGCTGGCTCGCCGACAAGAACGACCCGGCATCACTCGCTGCCGCAATCTCGGCGGCCGTGCGAGATCCGCACGAAGCCGCGCGCCGCGGTCACGCAGGTCGCGAGCGCGCCGTTGCTGAGTACGCACTCCCCCGCATCATCGACGCCTACGAGGAGCTGTACCGTGAAGCGCTCGCATCGCGTGTATGACACCGTGAAGAGCGCCCTTGATGCGATCGCATCGGGAGTGCTGCTCATCGTACTCAGCCCGGTGCTGCTGGTGCTGGCAGTTCTCGTCCGCGCGAAGCTCGGGTCGCCGGTCCTCTTCGCCCAGCAACGCCCGGGTCAGAATGGCCGCGTCTTCACGCTGTACAAGTTCCGCACGATGCGAGATGTGCCGAACGCACAGGGCGATGTCGATGCCGTGGCGAGCGATGCCGAGCGCCTCACGGGCTTCGGCCGAGCACTTCGCGCGACATCGCTCGACGAGCTGCCGGAGCTCGCCAACGTGCTTCTCGGAGATATGAGCATCGTGGGCCCCCGCCCGCTACTGACCGAGTACCTCACGCGCTACAATGACCGGCAGGCCCGCAGGCACGAAGTCCGCCCGGGAATCACGGGATGGGCGCAGGTCAACGGGCGAAACGCGGTCTCGTGGGATGAGCGTTTCGAGATGGATGTCTGGTATGTGGACAATCGGTCGTTCGCGCTCGACTGCCGGATCCTCGCCATGACCGTCACGACGGTCTTCGCACGCGAGGGAGTATCGGCGAAAGGCCATGCGACCATGGAGCCCTTCGCGGGCAGCGAGCCGCGACAGGGCGATCGGGAGGGCTCGTGAAGCTGCTCGTCGTAGGTGCCGGAGGCCACGCAAAGGTCGTCATCGACGCCGCCCGCGATGCGGGATGGGACGTCGTTGGCGTGATCGGTGCGCCGCGCGAGCGTCCCGACGTGCTCGGCGTGCCCATCAGCGCAACAGCCGACGGTATCGACGCCGACGCGTTCATCGTAGCCGTGGGTGACAACCGTCAGCGCGCTGCCCTCTTTGCCGAGAACGTCGCAGCGGGCAGGACCCCGGCCGCGGTGGTCCACCCCTCGGCGATCATCGGAACCGACGTCACCATCGGCGCAGGCGCCTTCATCGCGCCTGGCGTCATCGTCAATGTCGATGCCACGGTCGGCGTCAACTCGATACTGAACACGGGCTGCTCTGTCGACCACGACTGCGCGATCGGCGCCCACGCCCACGTGGGTCCGGGAAGCGCGCTGTGCGGCGGCGTTCGTTTGGGCGAGGGCGTCTTGCTCGGAGTGGGCTGCTCGGTGATTCCTCTGCGCTCGGTGGGAGACTGGGCGACGGTGGGTGCGGGGGCTACGGTCGTCGACGACGTGCCCGCGAGCGCCACGTACGCCGGCGTGCCCGCGAAACCACTGCACGGCTCGGAGAGCTGACGTGACCGAAATGCTCGCAATCGACGGCGGAACCCCCGTCCGCACCACACCGCTCCCCTCGTGGCCCGCACCGGGTGACGAGGAGGTCGCTGCGGTCACAGCCGTCCTGCGCTCGGGCAAGCTCAGCTACTGGACCGGCGAGCAGTGCCGGCGTTTCGAGGCCGAGTACGCCCAGACCCTCGGCCGTGCCCACGGCATCGCCGTCGCGAACGGCACGCTCGCGCTCGAGCTTGCGCTGCGAGCCTTCGAAATCGGTCCCGGCGATGAGGTTGTGGTGCCGGCACGCACATTCATCGCAACCGCCAGCGCCGTCGTGGCTGTGGGCGCGCGACCGGTGTGCGCAGACATCGACCCCGACAGCTCATGCCTGACGGCGCAGACCGTGCGGGCCGTACTGTCCGACCGAACACGCGCGATCATCCCCGTGCATCTCGGCGGGCGGCCGGTCGACATGGACCCGATACTCGCTCTCGCCGAGGAACGCGGTCTCGTCGTTATCGAGGACTGCGCACAGGCACATGGCGCCCTCTATCGTGGGCGACCGATTGGCTCGCTCGGCACCCACGCGGCGGCGTTCTCATTCTGTCAGGAGAAGGTGCTTCCGACCGGCGAGGGCGGCATGCTGCTGCTCGACGACGAGCAAGCGCATCGGCGCGCGTGGTCGTACAAGGACCACGGCAAGTCGTACGAAAAGGTCAACGATGCGGCCTTCATGTCCGAGCCGGGCATGTTCAAGTGGATGGTCGATTCGTTTGGCTCCAACTGGCGGATGGATGAGCTCGCTGCCGCCATCGGTCGCGTCGGACTTTCGAAGCTGCCCGACTGGCATGCGGTGCGCACGCGCAACGCCACCAGGCTGGCGGCGGGTCTCAGCGGCATCAAGTCGCTCCACATCCCGATCCCCGAGCTCGACTGCGAGCACGCGTGGTATCGGCTCTACGCATACGTGGTGCCCGAGTCGCTTGCGCCCGGATGGGATCGCGACCGCGTCGCTGCCGCAATCTCGGCGGAGGGCATCCCCGCCCACTACGGCGGGTGCGCCGAGATCTACCGCGAGCAGGCATTCATTGCGGCAGGACTCGCGCCCGCGACACGCCTCCCCAACGCTGCGCAGGTACACGAGACATCACTCGCGTTCCTTCTCCACCCCACACTCGCAGACGCCGATATCGACGATACGATCACGGCAGTTCGCAAAGTCCTCGAGGTGGCGTCCGCATGAGCGATCGGCAGAGCGCGTTCGCACGCGTGAGGGCGACCGGCCGCCTCTGGAACGGCGTGCTCGTCATCCTCGACATCGCCGTCATCGTCATCGCCACAGTCGGCGGCTACTACGCGCGCTTTGAGGGCATCGTGCCTCCCGAGTTCGCGCAGTGGACCACCCCGCTCGCGCTCGCGGCCATCGTGGTCTACGTCGGCCTCTTCGCGCTGTTCGGCCTGTATCGGCTGGTGCTGCGCTACGTCGGCGTCGACACGCTCCTCAAACTCTCCGGCGCCGTCACGGTAGGAGCCGGCATTCTCGTGCTCGCGGATGCGCTCCTCGTGCGCGAGAGCGTGATACGCCCGGTGCCTCTCGGCGTGCTGATGATTCAGGCACTCCTCGTCTTTCTCGGCGCGTCTGCGGTGCGGATGGCTGCGCGCATCTTCATGTACGTGCGCTCGTCGCGCTTCGGCTCGGGGCGCAGGGTCCTGATCGTGGGCGGAGGGAGCGCGGGATCGTTGCTACTGCGCGAGATACAGAGCCGACCGGACCTCGGCCTGACCGTCATCGGCTTCCTCGACGACCGACCCGTGTTGCGCGGGCGAACAATCGGTGGCGTGCACGTGCTCGGGGCGACGAGTGAACTCGAACGCATCGTGGCCGAGCGCGACGTCCAGGAGATCATGGTCGCGATGCCGTCGGCGCCGCGCGAAACGGTGCGACGCATCCTGAACGAAGCCGCCGACTCCGACGTACAGACGCGGATCATGCCCGCACTGGTCATCGCGAAGGGCTCCGTCAGCCTGCGCGACCTGCGTGGAGTCGACGTCGAGGATCTTCTCGGCAGGGAGCCCACGCGCATCGACGTGGACCAAGTCCGATCGACGCTCGCCGATAAGGTGGTCGCCGTCACCGGCGCCGCCGGCTCGATCGGCAGCGAACTGTGCCGGCAGATCATGGCGATGTCGCCGGCCAAGCTCCTGCTTATCGAGATCGACGAAACGCGACTCTACGAGTTGTGGCTTGAGCTGCGGCTCATCGACCCGCAGCCACCGGTGATGTGCGTGTGCGACATCCGAGACGTCGAGCGGCTCGATGCGGTCTTCGGCGAGCACCGCCCGGACGTCGTGCTGCACGCGGCCGCCTACAAGCACGTACCGCTGATGGAGATCGCCCCCGCCGAGGCCATCAAGACCAACGTCCTCGGCACGCTGCAGGTCATCGAGGCGTGTGAACGCCACGACACCGAGCGATTCGTGCTCATCTCGACCGACAAGGCGGTCGCACCCGCCAACATCATGGGGCTGACGAAGTCGCTGGCGGAACGCGAGATGCTCGACGCCACCCGCCGAGGCAAACTGCACGCGGTCGCCGTGCGCTTCGGCAACGTGCTCGCAAGTCGCGGGTCCGTAGTGCCGATCTTCCAGGAGCAGTTGCGTCACGGCGGTCCGCTTACCGTGACCCACCCCGACGTCACGCGATACTTCATGACCATCCCCGAGGCTTCGCGCCTCGTCCTGCAAGCGCAGGCCATCGGTGAACCGGGCGACATCTTTGTGCTGGAGATGGGCGAACCGGTCAAGATCGTCGACCTCGCCCGCAAGATGATCGCGCTCTCCGGCGTGCCCGCCGACGTTGAGTTCAGCGGCCTGCGGCCCGGCGAGAAGCTGCATGAGACGCTCGTCACCGAGTCCGAGACGCTGCTACCCACCGAGCGCGACAAGATTCTGCGCGTCGAACGCGCAGCGACGCCGGACACCGGTTTCGACGCGGAGATCCGAGCGCTCATCGAATGCGCGCTGCACGGCGATGTGAGCTGCGCCTCCGAGGCGATTGAGCGGCTCGAGCCGGGATTCGCGCAGCGGGAGCGCGCGTAGCAGCACGACGTCACCGCAGCCTGTTGCGCATACGAGAAGGGCCGCCAGATGGCGGCCCTTCCTGCGCTGCAATGATAACCCGCGGCTACTGGACCGGCGTCCAGTGCTGAGGCAACTGCGGGTTGCTTGTGTTGTGGCAGCTGAAGCAGGTGAATCTGCCGTGGTCGTAGGAGTGACACACCCCCGACTCGTTGTTGTACGGGTTGTCGTCACCCGTGCAGCTCGGGTTGGGCGTCTCCTCACCGTGATCGCCCCTCGGGTTGTCCCATCCGCTCGTGTGACAGTATTCGCAACCCGTGATTGGGTGCTCGGCCGGGAAGGTGTCGTGACACGATGTGCAGCTATTGGCGATGTCAGCGTGTGCCGGGATGTCTTCCGGTGCTGCGTGGCACGCTGTGCAAGCGGTATCCCCGGCAGTAACCGCGGCCTGTGCGTCGGGACGCGCCCCAGAACCATGGCAGATGGTGCAGTCGTACTTGGTTCCACTCGCGGGATGTAGCTCATGCTCGGTCGGCAGTACGGCACTGTGGCAGGTGTCGCAACCAGTCGTGCTGGTCGTGTGCGCGGCATCCGTCGCCGGGTCGCGATGTGGGGGCTCGAAGGAGCCATGGCAGGCTGGCGCGGTGCAGTCCTTGTTCGTGGGAGAGCCGTCGGCATGGCAGATCTCGCACGACGTCCGCGTCTGGCCAGCGACCATGGTGGTCGCCAGGCTGTGTAGCGCGGCCAGGTTGCTCGACGCGTGACACACAGCCGAGAAGCAGGTGCTGTTGGCCGAGAGGGTCTCATGCGCTGGATCGATACCGGCGTGCTTGGCGTTGGATGTAGAGACAACGTGGCAGTCGGCCTGCACGCAGGTGCCTGTCCAGCCACCCGCGAGACTTGCAGCGGCACTTGGATGGCACGCGGCACATCCGTCGTCGCTCGAACTGGCTGTGGGCTCCGAGTGCACTGCTCCGAGGTACAGATCATGGCAGTCGGCGCACGCGTGCGAGCCGTACGAGTTGCCCAGGATCGAGATCGTCTCGGCGACCGGTGAAGCGAGGTGGTCTGCCGCGACGTAATGGCTCTCGGCCTTGTCGGCGTGGCACGCGACGTTGGTGCAGTCGTCGATGGTCGGAACTCCCTCAGAGTGGCAGATCATGCAGGAGAAGCGAGCCGGCTCAGCCACGGTGTTTGTTGCATTGGCGTGCAGTGCAGCCAGGTTGCTGGCTGCGTGACAGCCACTCGCGAAACACGGGTCATTTGTCGCTGAGGTCACATGGCCCGACGTAGCCGAGGCGTGCATCGGTGCGGCGGACGACTCAGTGTGACAGCCGCCCTGAACACATGTGGTCTTGTCCCACGCAGGCGCGAGCGTATTCCATGGGCTGGGGTGGCATGCCCCGCAGCCATCGGCTGACGAGCTCGAGGTCGCCTTTTCATGCTCAGGGCCAAGCTCTGTTTCATGGCAAGCCGCACACCCGGGTGCCGTGTAGACGACACTGTCGATTGTGACGGTCTCGGTTGCCGGAGTGCCCTCGTGGCGGTAGACGACGTAACCATGAGCGTCCACCCGGTCCGGATGACAGCTCACGCAGTCTCCGCCCGTCGGGGTACCGGCCGCATGGCAGACCTGACACCCGGCGCGCTCGAAGCCGTCAACGACTCCCTCTGCGTTCTCGTGAATCTTCGCGACACTCGAGCTCGCATGACAGCCAGCCTTGACGCAGTTCGCATCGTTCGTGTTGGGCTGATGGTCGGCGTCGATGCTGGTATGCATCGTGGCGGTGCTGCCGGTGTGGCAGTCAGCCTGCGCGCAGGACTTGCCCCACGTCGGCGTCAAGGTGCTCTTGGGTGTGGGATGGCACTTCATGCAGTCCTCATCGGCACTGCCGTGAATGGTTGTCAGTCCCGATTCTCCGTGGCACTCCGAGCACGTGTGGTCACCGAACGAGACGCCGCTGATCGTGACGCTCGAGTAGGTCATTGTCGCAAGGTGCTGCGGCGCGATATCACCATGGGGCGAATCCATGTCGTGACAGCCGGTGCAATCGGTCAGAGGGCTGTCGTCTTCATGGCAGGTGAGGCACCCTTGCGTTGCATGGATGAGGGACACGTCGGTACCGCCGTCGTGGCACCCATCCTTCGTGCAGCCTGGTGCCGGTACGCCGTGAGCGCTCGCTGCACCCGAGTGCATCTCGTTCGATGTACCCACGGTGTGGCAGCCACCCTGCGTGCATGCCCGTCCCCAGTCCACAAACGTGCTCCGAGGAGTGGGGTGGCAGGAATAGCACCCATTGGTGAATGTCGACGAGCTCAACTTGAAGTGCTCATCGACCAGGTCCGTTGCGTGGCAGTCACCGCACACCGACCCCGTGAGCCCGAGCGCCGTGTCCGCAACGGTGGACGCATGGTCACCGTGCGTGACGGTCGTGTGACACGCCGAGCAACTCGTGTTGCCTGCGGCGACTGCATCCTTGACCTGCTGCGGCGCATTCGCGCCATGACACAGGTCGCACTGGTACTTGACCGTGGCAGACTCCGGATACTGCGAGTGCTCATCGATCAGAGACTCGATATGACAGCTCTCGCACCCATTGGGGTTCCCGATGCTCGCGTGGGCCGCGTCAACCTCTGCGCTCGTGTGCTGAGGAACCGCGCTGTTCGCTTCGCGATGACACGTGGCACAGGCAAACGGCCCGGAGCCCTGGAAGTCGGCCCCGCCGTGATCGAACTTGTGGCACGAATCGCTCGCGCCATCGATTCCGCCCCCGGTGCATCCGGCCGCCGTGGGCGTCTCTTCCCCGTGGTCGCCGTAGGGGTAGTCGTAACCATGGTCGTGACACGCCTCGCAGCCCGATACAGCGTGCGCGGCGGGATAGGTGGTGTGGCACACGGTGCATTGGTCACCGTTAGACATCGGCGGTGAGACCGTGAAACTCCAAGTTCTCGATACGTTGGTTCCCTGAAGATCCCTCGCCGTGAAGACGCACGTCCGCAGCCCGGGACTCAGGGCCGAGCCCAGCACGGCGCGAAACGTCTTGGTGCCGGCGGTATACGTCATGGGAACCGTGGTGCCGTCGATCTTGAGCGAGTACGTTGAGAAGCCGGTGCTTCCCGTGATCACGCCAACCGTGACGGAAGCGGGCGAAGCAGGCAGGACGGAACTCGGAGACGGCGACACGGTGCTGATCGTGGTCATGTTTCCGTAGCTGAACGTGCGCGTGTACGTCGAGACACCCGCCGAACTCGTCACCCTGGTAACGACGGTGTTGACGCCCAGGGCGACGTTGTTCGCCGAGAACGACCCCGTCACCCTCGCGACCGACCAGTCGTCAACCGCCCAGTAGTCCGACTCCGACTCTTCGTCGTACTCGCTGTGCCCGACGTAGTGGTCCCGGGCCACGAACAAGGCCGGAACCCCGTTGAGCGTGACCGTGGCGCCCGTGATCATGGCCACGTCGTCGACGTCGACCTTGATCTGAATGGGCTTGGCTAGCACGGTTGCACCGGCAGCAGGCACCGGATTCGAGAACACCGCTGTATCCAGCGCCGCCGCCCTACTCGCCGGAGCTACCAGCCCGATCATCGCGGCAAGCACCGCCACGACCAGAAGTCGACGGGTCGGCATGAACAGTCGAGCCATGGTGACCATCCCCCCCAAGAGACATCACACACCCCCGCAGGCTCACCGCCCCCAATTGCGGTAACACAAACAATTGCGAGCGGACGAACCGCCTACTTTGTTTCTGTACCCAGATTATCGCCCTCTCAACAAAGTGGGTAAAGAGACCGGGCCGCTAGAGCGGAGCCGTGCAGGGCGACGCGCAGAGAACCGAACTAGCGCTTGATGGACTCGATGAGTCCACCCTTCTCAATGATGTCCTTGATGAACGGCGGGAACGGCTGCGCCTGATACGTCTCACCTGTCGTCTCGTTCACGATCACGCCGGTGTCCGCATTGACCGTCACACTGTCGCCGTTCGAGATGCCGTCAACGGCCTCGGGGGCTTCCATGATGGGCAGCCCGGTGTTGATGGCGTTGCGGTAGAAGATGCGCGCGAAGCTCTTCGCGATGACCACTGAGACGCCCGCGGCCTTGATGGAGATGGGCGCATGCTCGCGGCTTGAGCCGCAGCCGAAGTTCTCGTCTGCGACGAGGATGTCGCCGGAAGCGACCTTCGCGACAAACCCGGTGTCGAGATCCTCCATGCAGTGCTTGGCGAGCTCCGCGGGATCGCTCGTGTTCAGGTAGCGGGCCGGGATGATGACGTCGGTGTCGATGTCCCTGCCGTACTTGTGGGCGGTTCCGGTGAACTTCATGCGGTTGGCTCCCTCAGCGAATGCTCGAACGTCTATCTGCGGATTGTACCAGCCGAACGCGCGGGCTCAGACTCCCGGCTCGACGCGCCCCCGAGGGGCCCCGAGCATGCGGCGAACGACGACCGCGCCGCCGTAGGCGAGTGCCACGTAAACGCACGACATGAACGGCAGCACGTATCGGGAGAGCCCGAGGTAGTAGCTGACTCCCACAGTGATGACGAGCACGTTGAGAAGGAGGAACAGGAACTCCGCGCGCGCGCGGGACCGGACGCTGAACAGCACGAGCAAGCCCAGCCCAAGCGCCGCCGAGATGGCTTGAATCCTCAGCACCCAGTAGCCGTTGATTCCGAAGATGCTGTCCCAGTAGAACGGAATGAGCCACGCGGCAGCCGGCTTCATGATGAGGTAGCGCCTCACCTCGCCGAGAGGATCGGCCGCCCACTGCTCGGCCAGGCGATGCTTCGCGGCGGCCTCGACAACGTCGTTGGTCTCGAGCTCGGTGTATCCGCGGCCGTCGAGCAGTTGCTCGAGCGCCTCCGCCTCACCATTGCCGTACGGCTGGAACCGCTGATAGGCGCCGTGGAAGAGCGCCGCCGACTCGTAGCTCGTGAACGGCACGAAGTGCCCCAGCGCGAGGTAGTTGCGAAGCGCCCACGGCGCGAGCGCCACGACAATTAACAGCACTGCGACGATCATCTGCTTGACCAGTAGGTGCGGCGGATAACGCTTCACCAGCAAGTAGACGAGCACCGGGAGAAGCATACCGAGCGCCCCTTGCTTCACGTACATGCCGACAAGAATCGCACCGAGCGCGATGAAGAACCAGCGCCACCCGGGCTCATCGGCGACGCGAATCGTCGCGTAGATCGCGAGCAGCACGCACGCCGTGAACGGGTTCTCGGTAAGCACCACCGTGCCCGTGTAGATGCTCGGAAGCGATACCGTGAGCATGGCCGCCGAGGCGAGCCCTACCCACACGCCGCCGATACGTCGGCCGATGAGATACGTGAGATAAATAGAGGCCGTCCACATGGCGACGAATGACAGTTTCGCCGCCAAGAGCACGGTGTAGTTGTCGCGCAGGAACGCGTGGAACGCCGCCATGTAGAGCACGAGGCCGGGCATGACCCTGGCGGACACCGCGACGTCGTAGAAGGAGAACCGTCCCGACTGCACGAGCACACGGGCCGAGTCCATGTATCCGATCGCGTCGTCGAAGTTGCTGTCGTAGGTGACGCCCTTGGTCAGCAGCGCAGCGATCCGAATCAGCGCCGCAACGCCGAGAAGCCACCAGATGAGGTGTTCCTCCGCGAACCATCGGCGCCATCCGGTCAAGCCTCTACGCTGCCTCTCTACCTGCGACTCCGACGCTCGCTGCAAGCACGAAACGCGGTGTGCTGGTGCTATCATTCGGGTGCTATCGCAGTGTACGACACCCACGATCACGCTACAGGGAGCGCTATGGCATCCCCTCCGGCCACGAACCGTATGCAAGCCCTCAAGGCCTCCATCCGCACGAGCCTGATTCTGCTTGGCACGCTCAGGAAGCCCTTCCCAATCCATCCCGGCTTCGGGATCGAAGTGGGGACCTCGGTGGATCGCTACTACATCGACCGCTTCATCGGTCAGCACTCCAACGCCATACGAGGCCGGGTTCTCGAGATAGGAGACCGGGTATCGACGACGCAGTTCGGCACCGGCGTGACGCAAAGCGACGTGCTGCATTTCGAGGAGGGCAACCCTGAGGCAACCATCGTAGGCGACCTCTCCGACTGCCCCGAGATCGCCGATAACACCTACGACTGCATCATTCTCGTGCAGACACTGCACTACATCTATGACATGGAGCGCGCCCTGCGATCACTTCATCGCATCCTCGCGCCGGGCGGCATGCTCCTGGTCTCCGTGCCGGGCATCAGTCCCGTCAGCCGATACGACATGGATCACTGGGGGGACCGCTGGCGTCTGACCACACTAGCCGCCCGCGAACTGTTCGCAACCACGTTCGACCCCGAGAATACCGAGGTCACGGGCCACGGCAACACGCTGAGTACCATCTGCTTCATGGAGGGGATCACCCAGGAGCACCTGCGCCCCCGTGACCTCGAGGCGAGTCATCCCGACTACGAACTCATCGTCACCATCGCTGCTGTGAAGTGATGCGGTGAACCCGCTGCCGCTCAAGACCGCACTCGGTGACCGCTGGCGGGCGGCGCGCGCCCGCTTCCGCGGTACAGCGATGGTACTCGCGTACCACCGCATCGCCGAACTCCCCTGCGACCCGCAGCGTATCTGCCTGACGCCCGAGCGCTTCGCCGAGCAGATTGCCATCGTCGCCAAGGAGCACGAGACGATGACCTGCGGAGAGCTGTTGGGGATCATGCGCGACGGCGGCCGCCTCCCCCACCGCGCGATGGTCGTGACGATCGACGATGGCTACGTCGACAACCTCACCCACGCCCTGCCTGTCCTGCGCCAGTACGGAGTGCCGGCCACGGCGTTCTTGAGCAGCGGCTTCATCGGTGCGCCGCGCGAGTTCTGGTGGGATGAGCTCGAGCGGCTCGTGCTGACTTCCGGCGAACTGCCCCAGCGCATCGACATCCGCGTGGATGAAACCGCGTTCTCCCACTCACTCAGGGCTGAGCGGCCGTGGACCGACGCGGACGCCACGCGCTGGGCGGATTGGGACATCACACGACCCGCTCCCACGCCGCGCCATGAGCTGTTCCTCGCGCTTTGCACATTTGTGCGCCCGCTCACCGGTGCGGGGCGCGAGGCTGCACTCGCACAGCTGCGTGCCGAACTGGGCGCGAGCGAAGCGGTGCGCGAACACAACCGCACGCTGAGCGCTGAAGAGGTCCGCGAGCTCGATCGCTCGGGGGTATTCGAGATCGGCGCGCACACCGTCACCCATCAGGTGCTCTCGGCGCGTACCGAAGCCGAGCAGCGCGAGGAGATATTCGCCGACAAGGCAGCGCTTGAGGGCGTGCTCGGTCACTCGGTGCGGTCGTTCTGTTACCCACACGGAGCACGCGACCGCTTCGACGAGACGTCGGTTCGACTTGCGCGCGAAGCCGGCTTCGACGGCGCGTGCACGACCGACTACGGCGTGGTCGTTCCTTGGCTCAACCGGTACGCGGTGCCGCGTTGCCACACCGAGAACATCGGCGGCGACGAGTTCCGAGCGCTGACGACGAGGTGGTTCGACCTTGGCCGCTGAGCCCACCATCCTTCAGGTCAGCCCGAGCGACTCCGGTGGAGGCGCCGAGCAGATCGCGCTCGCGCTGCACGCCGCGTACCTGCAGCGAGGGCTCGATGCATGGCTCGCACTGGGAGCCAAACGCGGCACCGTTGCCAACAGCCTGCAGATCCCCAACACCCGCTACCGTTCGGGATGGGCGCGCGCCGTACTCGGCGCGACCGGACTCGCCGACCCCGCGCATGAGGCCGCGCTCTCTGCCCCGCTGCGTCGTGGTGCACGCATGCTCGCTGAGCCGGGGCGATACCGCAGCGTACTGGCGGGCCATGAGGACTTCGACGCCCCGGGCACCGAGCACCTGCTCGAGCTGACGCCAAAGCGGCCCGATGTACTGCACCTGCACAACCTCCATGGTTCGTACTTCGACATCCGGCAACTTCCCCGGCTGTCCGCCGCCGTGCCTACTATCCTTACCTTGCACGACGCCTGGCTGCTCACCGGCCACTGCGCGCATCCCCTCGACTGCTCCGAGTACCTCTCCGGTTGCGCCGAGTGCCCACACCTGGACTGGTACGTGCCACTGCGCACCGATGCCGCTGCCGAGAACCTGCAGACAAAGCGCGCGGCGCTTGCCGGGGGCATGGTGCGGATTGCAGCGCCGTCCCGATGGCTCGCCGACCTCGTGAAGGCGAGCGGGTTTGGCGACCTCGCCGCGGAGGTGCGCGTGGTCCCCAACGGGATCGACACTCGCGTCTTCACGCCCGGTGATCGCGCTGCGGCTCGAGATCGTCTGAACATCTCCGTTACCGCCCTAGTGGTCGCATTTGCAGCAACGAGGGCGACGACCAACGCGTACAAGGGCTTCCGCGTTGTGGCCGAAGCCCTCCCTCAGATCGTTGCAGCGCTCGCCGGGCGCGATGTGGTGCTGCTGGCCATCGGCGATGGCGGTGCTGATGAGGTGCTCGGCGGTGCCCGAGTCGTCCACGTGCCGTTCGTCACCGATCACACCAAGCTGGCCGACTACTATCGCGCCGCCGACCTCTACCTGCACCCGGCGCGCGCCGAGAGCTTCGGTCTCACCGTCTTAGAGGCGATGGCGTGCGGGACGCCGGTCGTCGCCAGCCGCGTCGGCGGCATCCCCGAAGTGGTCGTGGACGGCAGCACCGGAACGCTGATTACCGTTGATGATGTCGAGGCGCTGGCCCGCGAGACGATCGCACTCGCATCCGACGATGCACGCCGGGCCGACTTCGCCCGCGCCGGCGTCGCCCGCGCTGCGGAGTTCACCGTCGAGCGCCAGTCCGCCGCGTATCTCGGCTGGTACGCCGAGCTGCAGGAGCAGGGAGAAGCCTCGTGAGCGCGCGTCCACGCAGGATCCTGCAGGTATCTCCGCGCGACGTGGGCGGTGGCGCCGAGAAGGTCGCGCTCGAGCTCCACCATGCCTACATCGCTGCCGGGCTCGATGCCCACCTCGCTGTGGGTACCCGATCGGGTGACGACCCAGGTGTGATCGAGCTTCCGCGTCCGGCGCAGTCGGCGTGGACCAGACGGCTGCTTGCGTACGCGGACGGACTCGCGAACGGGCAGTCTACTCCGTCGGGTGCGAGATGGGCGCTCGACCGCGGGCTGCGCACTCTGGCCGACCCAAGGCACATGTCGCGCGTGCAGAAGGGCCTCGAGGACTTCGACCACCCAGGCACCGCGACGATTCCGTCACTTGTGACGCCGGCTCCCGACCTGATTCATCTGCACAATCTGCACGGGGACTACTTCGACATTCGAGCTCTTCCGGCCCTGTCGGCGGCTCGACCGACGATTCTGACCATGCATGACGTCTGGACGCTCACGGGCCACTGCGCATACCCGCTCACGTGCGAGCGCTGGCGTGTCGGATGTGGGCAGTGTCCCGATCTCACTCTGCCCGTCGCCATCCGACGCGACGCGAGCGCGCAGAACTGCCGCATCAAGCGCATCGCGCTCTCGACCAGCAGCAGCCTGCGAGTCGCCACGCCGTCACGGTGGCTCACCCGCATGGTCGAGGAGTCGGGGCTGTCCGACAAGCTCGCCGAGACGCGTACGATCCCCAACGGCGTCGACACGGACGTCTTCTCGCCGGGCGACAAAGCAAAGGCACGCCAGGCACTCGGACTCCCGCAGGACGCCACAATCGTGCTCTTTGCCGCGAATGCCGCGAAATCTAGCCCCTTCAAGGGCTTTGAGACGCTCGCTGAGGCCCTTTCGGGTGTTGTGCGGGCACAGACTGCGGACGGCGTCGTCATGGTGGCCTTGGGCGAGCAGGCGCCTGAAGGTGTGATTGGCGGGGTCCCCGTCCATTTCGTGCCTTTCGCCCGAGACCCGCAGACTGTTGCGCGTTACTACCGGGCGGCCGATCTCTACGTGCACCCCGCCCTCGCAGAGAGCTTCGGGCTGGCCATCGCTGAGGCCATGGCGTGCGGCCTCGCGGTGGTCGCAAGCGATGTGGGGGGAATCCCCGAGGTCGTACGCGACCACGAGACCGGCTTGCTGTTCCCAGTGGGCGATGCGGCCGGTCTTTCGCGCGCGGTCATCGCGCTACTCGGCGACCGGGAACTTCGAGCGACGATGGGCCTCGCCGGACGCGACCGCGCGACACGTGAACTCGACTTCGCGCGCCAAGCGGACGCCTACCTCAGTTGGTACGAAGACATCCTCGGAAGCTGAGCCTGCAAGACGATGTCTGGGAGCTGAGCCGCACGCACTGAACGCGGACTTTTCCGCCTAGGTCCACTCCTCGATCGTGCGCTCCGTGCGCCCCCACTCATACATCACGAACCGGTCGAAATCGCAGTGGCGGCAGAACGGCACCGGGCGCGTCATGAACCGCATCAGTTCCTCGCCGGTGTGCTCGCGCACGGCAATCGAGTCGGCCTCGGTGACCTCGAGCGCATCCGTGATCTCGAATCGCTCCTTGAACACCTCGATATAGGAGGTGTAGGCGCACGGGTAGAGCCGCCCGTCCTTGTACATAGGGCAGTTGTTGATGCCGCTGCAACGACGGTACGAATCCGCAGCGTCCTGTCGGCCCTCGATGTCGATCGGGACCTTGAAGAACAGGCTGCGCTCGTCGGTCCACTCCACTGCTACGCCACTATCGGCTGCCTTCGCGTCGATCTCATCAACCGGCAGGCCGATTGGGTACGCGTCGCACATCAGGATCGTCTTGGTCTCGGCCATCGCATGCCAGAACTCGTCATCCTGCCGCATCACGATGGAGCCGTTGGTAACCACGTAGATGCGGGTGTCGGGAAGAATGCGGCGCGCTTCTCGGATGAACTCGGCTACGCGCGGGTGCAGAAGGGGTTCCCCGCCGAGCAGGTAGATCTGCTCCATGTGCAGCTTCTCGGCGATGGCCTCGACGTCGGACACAAAGGCTTCGAGGTCGAGGTAGTTGGGCTTGCAGAGGTTTGAGAAGTGACCACAACCCTTGCAGTTAAGGTTGCAGTGGTCAGTGATGTGGACGTCGAAGTGGAAGAGCGTCGGCTTCTCGTGACGTACATGAACCGCGGACCAACGCTGAAGCGCGGTTTCGCGGGAGACCACACTCGGAGGGTAATAGAGCCGGAGCACGTGCTTGGAGAACCAGTAGGCGAATGCGCTTTGCCGTTTGGTGACCAGCGTGAGGTCGTAGGGGCGCAAAGCAGCAGTGCGCAGCGCGTCACGCAGGGATGCAGGAACGAGGGCCTTGGCGGCCGCACGCATACCGGATTCTGGTTCGGGAGTCTGGGTCACGTTGTGCCTTCAGCGTAAGTGGACGGCATCGATGACATGCCTGCAGCATAGTACCGCTTCCCTGCGCCGTGAGGTGCTGCCGCGACGCGCGGTTGTCGGTGCTTGTTTGCTACGCTGCAGCAAGTCATGCGCCCACGGGACCATGCCTCCACTTCGCCACACGAAGCCCAACGTTCATCGCAGGGAGCGCCCAGCACAATGCCCGCCACCACAAAACCGCTCGTATCCGTGCTCACGCCGTCGTACAACCAGGCGCAGTGGCTCGCAGACAACCTCCGATCGGTCGCGTGCCAGACGTACCCGGCGATCGAGCACGTGATCATGGACGGCGGCTCGACAGATGGCACCGTCGGGCTCCTCGAGGCAGCGGGGACTTCTGTCATCTGGCGCAGCGAGCCCGATGAGGGTCAAGCCGATGCGATCAACAAGGCATTCACGGCGTCGTCCGGCGAGATAGTCGGCTGGATAAACTCCGACGACGCCTACTTCGACCGCGAGGTTATCGAAGACGTCGTGGAGTTCTTCGGCGCGAATCCGGATGTGGACGTGGTGTACGGGCACGGACTGCAGACCACCGCGGACGGCGCAGCGATTCAAGTGCTGTGGTCTCCCCCGTTCGACCCCGAACTGCTCTCGGCGGTCGACTTCATCACCCAGCCAACTGCTTTCGTACGCCGCTCAGCGCTCAGTGAGCCCATGCTCGACCGCTCGTTTCACTTCGCGCTCGATTACGAGTTGTGGCTGCGCCTGCTGCGCGGCGGTTCGCGCTTCGCGCGCATCGACCGATTCACCGCTATCGACCGCCATCAGGCCCAGCGCAAGTCCACGACCATCAAGGACGTGCACGCGGCGGATCTGGAGCGCCTGGCAGAGCGTTATGACACCCGATTCGGCTCCGAGTTCGAGGGGGTCCGCACGGCGTGGTACCGCCGCCAGAGGCTGATGGGGGCGACCCTCATCGGGCGCATCCGAGGCGATCTCGCCTTCACGGCACCGCCCGATGCGAAGCGCGGCCTGCTGCGCCGACAGGCATTCACGCGCAGGTCGAACTGGCCAGCCGAGTACCGCTAGGACGGTCCGCCGTGGCGACAGCTACGGCTGAGTGCCGACCACGGCCTCAGCGGCCGCGATGTACTGCTCGGCATACGGGTACGACATCCCCCACTGCCTGACCGGCGGCAAAGCAGCACGAATGGCGTCCGCGTCACCAGACAGAACCGCCAGATGAAGCTGCTCAGAGACGGTGGACGGCAGGAACGGCAGCGAACTCGCCGTCCGGGTAAGCATCTCGCGCTCCCACGACAGGTCCTTGCGGCCCGTCAACTGAGCCTGCGTCAATGAGTATGCGGCGAAGTTCGCGAGGTTGGGGGTGAACTCCCGGATGAAGCCAGGGGCGGTGTCGACGTTGCCCTGAGCAGCAGCGATACCCGCGTCGGTGGCGATCAAGAGGCGATTCTCTAGCAGCCGGCGCATCGTGAGCGGATGACCGGGCGTGATGCGCAGCGCGGCCTCGTAACCGACGTTGGCGACCCTCGGCTCCTCAAAGCGAAGCGTGAACGCCTTCCACTCTCCGGCGAACAGCCACACCGAAAGTACGATGACGGCGGCGCCTGAGACACCCAGTGCCCACTGCGCGGTTCGTGAGGGTGCATCGGTGCGATCCACACTGCGAGCAGGCTGACCGGACGTGGCGATTGTGCCCGCGGCGAGTCCGGCGGCAACGGGCAGGAAGAGGCCGAGCGGGAAGACAACGGGGTTCACGAGAAGTGCGAAGAGCGAGGACACGAAACCGGCCGCCAGCGCCATCCGTAGGGCACCCGTCCCGTCTCGCACCTGCACGCGATCACGGACCACCAGCAGCCATGCCCCGAACAGGATCGCGAAGGCGAGCAGTCCCACGACGCCAAGCCTTGTGGCGACCTCCCACAGGATCGAGTGCGGTGACTGCGGGCTATAGACGGTCGGATCGCTGTTGCCCGCCTGATCGGGTCCGTACAGCAGGGCCTCAGGCGCGAGGTAGTCGACCGCATGCACCCGGTACCCCGAGGGTCCGAATCCAACCACCGGGCGCTCTGCAAGCATCTTCTCTGCGCCCTGCCACAGGTACACGCGCGTCACGAGGTTCTTCTGCGCAGCGAAGGCCTCGGGGTTTACCCACCGCCCGCCCAGCGAGGGAATCTGCGCGATCGTCAGACCTGCGACCATCAGGCCCGCCACCACCAACGCGGCGCTGCGTATCCATGCGCGCGATGGTGCGCTCGATCCGAAGACGAGCGGGTGAACCAGCACGGAGACCACCAGCGCGAAAACGACAGCGAGCGAGCCCATCGTGGAGCGGCTCACCACGCCAACGCCCACAGCGAGCGAGCCGGCACAGGCGTACGCCGCGAGCCGGCGCCACTGCGGGCCGGAGTCGGTCAGACCGATGGCGATCGGAATGAGCGCCGCCAACGCCACGACGCTATAGGCGGTGCTTCCGAAGACGGAGTTGCCGCCGGCGGTTGTGAGCTGCTGGTAGCCGATCGAGATCGAAAGGAGCGCGCCCAGTGCGACCACGGCCGACAGCGCGTCCTCCACACGCTCTCTCGTTGCGCCAAAGCCGAGAGCCAGCACGAACATCACCGGGAACGCGAGCCATTGAATCAGGGGCATGTCGCCGAACAAGTCGTAGAAGATCGTCGCGAAGATCGATCCTCCCGCAAGCAATGAGACCAGCACGGAGCCCGCAACGGCGGCAAGCCCGATCAGCAGGCGCCGATCGGGCCGCTCGATCCGCATCAGCCCAAGAGCAGCCGCAATCAGCCAGAGGCCGACCGTCGCCAGGTTCAACGCCTTCGAGATTGGAGGTGGTGGCAGGGTGGAAACGAGCCACGCCCCGGATGAGGTGAATGCGATGAGCACAAGTGCCACAGGGACGGCGTCGCGCAACCGCCCATGGCCCTGAGTCGGTGACTTCGCCCGAGCCACTACCGTGGACTCTCCTGCTCGGCGACCGGGTTATGGCACAACTCGCAGAAGTCACGCCCGGTCACCGCACCAGCGACCATCGACGAGTGGCACTTGCACCCTTCGTCGTCCTTGGCCTTCTGATGCGAGTAGGACATCGACTGCTGATGTCCGCGACCCAAGAGCGGCGTATGACACTTCGAACAGGGGCGTCGTGCGTCGGTATGACAGCGCTGACAGGTCTTCCCACCTGCATACCAGAAGCTGACCGCACCCGCCCTCGCATGCAGCCCGGACCTGAAGGCGATCGTGTGCGGCATACGCACGCCGTGGCACGGATCACATTCAATCTTCTCCTCATGGCAGGCGCCGCACTTGATGTCCTCGACCTGGGCCTTCGCCAGAGGCGCGGTCCTCGCACGGGCTGCTGCAGCCACGCCGCTGTCGTGACACATGGCGCAGTCGCTCGATGCCGTCACAGCATCGTGGCACCGAAGGCAGATACTCATCCCGACGGTACGGTTCGAAACAACACCATCCGCCAACTTGTGGCAGTCCTTGCACGCAGCGGATGCCGCCATCGGCTCTTTGTGCGACATCTTGACACCCGTTGCGTCATCCATGGTGGTCTGAGACACGTCATCGTAATGGCAACTCAGACAAGCGCCTGAATTTGTGACACCGTAGCTGGCCTGAAACTCCATGCCGACAGCGCCGCTGGCGAAGTGGACCAAGCGCTCCGGCACATCGCCCACGAATCGGCCGAGCGTGCCACCAGACTCGTGACAGCTGACGCACGCGGTCTTCGTGTGAGGGTTGGTGTCCTTGGCTGCCATTTCGTGCGACGTGTCCACATGACACGCACGGCACACCTCGTCAGGCGACGTGGTGAAGCCGGTGAGGGCCCATACGGCCATGACCACCGCGACACCCATGACGAGCGAAACGCCCCAGAACCTGCTCGGCGCAGCCTCCTCGACCGGCTCGCTGTGGGCGGCTGGGGCCGTTTGGGACGACGCGCCGCCCCCTGAGGCTGCGGCAACGCCGTCATCCAGTTCCTCTTCATCATCTTCGGGAAGGCTCAGAAGCAGCCCGATGCCTGCGACCAGCAGAATCAGGACCGCCACACCGATGATGCCGTAGAGGATTAGCGCAGCACGCAGATTCGACGTCGGGTCGGTGAGCAGCGTCATGAGTAGATCGGCGATACGTCCTGGGTCGAGCGCCTGCAGATCATCCACGCTCACTCACCCCCACTCACGGTGGCGGTGGTGTTCAGATCGATGGCGCCGCCGGGATGGATGTGCTTGATGTGGCAGGTCTGGCAGTCACTGGCCTCATGGCACCGCTTACACAGCGACTCGGCTATCTTGGCCCTCGTTGCGTGATTCCGCGTGAATGTCCGCGTGTGCGGCATCTCGAGGCCGTGACAGTCCGCGCAGAATGAGTCCATGTGGCACATCGAGCACTTTGCCGCGGGGTCCTTGGAGATGGTCGAGTGCTTCTCCAGAAACTCCTTGTCGTGCGGCAGACCGGGTCCATGGCACTTGGCGCACTTATCGGACTGGTGGCACACGATGCAACTGGCCGAGTCACCCATTCCATGATTCTTCAGCCAGTCCTTGCCGTGGGTCACCGCGAACACGCTCGTCTGTATTCGCTTGTCTTCGCTCTTGTCGTCGTGACAGGTGTCGCACTTGGTCGAACCGAGCTCAACGTGGCATTTGAGGCAGCCGTCCATGCTGTACTCGCGCACCCATTTGGTTGCAGCACCGTGAGCAGTGGTCGAGTGACAGTCGGTACAGGCCGCACGCTCCGCGCACGTGATGTGCTGAATGCGCAGCCCATTCGCCGAACTCGGAGCCTTCTCTATGGCCTTGTGACACGCGAGGCAACGCTCGTCGGCCACCGCGGCCCACTCGCGGCCGGGCGCTTCCATTATCGGCAGCACCATGTGGAACAGCTGCCGAAAGCCGTAACTCAATCGGTCGATCCGCTTCGGCGACACGTGACACGCGACGCACTCCACGCTCGCGTGCGAGGCGTCTCGTGTCGCTTGAGCGAACTCAGTGTCCTTTGCGTGGCACGATGCGCAACCCGGCTGGGCGACAGCGTAGTAGACGCCGAGAAGCACCACGGCCATCGGAAGCGCTGCTACGAGCCAGACGACAAGCTTGCGATAGGTCTGATTTGAGGGGGTCTTCACTGCAGATGAGCCTCGTGAGGAGTAGGTGCGCGGGCTTCAACTCTACCATACGACACCCCTGTCTGAACGCATCTGAACGACGGCTCCGCACAATCACCACACGGGCGTGTAGCTGGCAATACAGCGTGTCCAGAAGCGAAGGAGCCGGCCCCTTGCGGGACCGGCTCCGAAGCCACTTTCGAGAGTCGAGACTCTCTCAAGAAGAAGTACTAGTAGGAAACACCAACGCCAGAACCGGCACCGTTGCGGTGGCACTTGAGGCAAGCACCGTCGAACGACTTCATGTTCGAGTTGGTCATAGCGGCAGAACCGGCGCCCGTGGAATCAGACGCGATGTTGTACCACAGGTAGGTCTGGGTACCAGTACCGGCAGCCGTTGCACGCTGGGCGTGCGGGAAGGTGAAGTCCGAACGGGTGGTCAGGTCGGCCTGATCGTGGCAGCCGGTGCAGCTGGTGGCCGCGGTGTAAGCGGTCGAACCAACGGCGGAGACCGAAAGGTGACCGGTCTTGGCGACCGAGAAACCAGCGGCGTACGGATCCGTGACCGGGTCGGTACCTTCCCAGTTCGGGTACTGCGTGCCGCGAACCTCGGAGTAGCCCGAGCGGATGACGGCGAGCAGGGTCTGGCCATGGCACTCGAACTGGTTGCAGGTGTAACCAACGCGGATGGCGTCGGCTTCACCGGTGAAGTTGGTGCTGGCGCCAGCACCGGTCAGCAGGGCAGCGGTGACGCCCGAGCTACCAGGAGTGGCGGTCTCAGCGGCGATGGCCGGCGCGATAGCGTTGTCGACCTCAGCGTTGAGCAGCTTGGCGTTGAACAGGCCGTACTGCGAACCGCCAACACCGTGGGGGCTGGTGGCGTGGCATGCACGGCTCGTGCAAGAACCGTTGGTGGAGCCGTGAGGACCGGCGAGTGCAGCAGCAGGCGTACCCCAGGCGATGACGACGTTGGTGACCGTCGACGTACCGGAGATATGGCAACCGGCGCAGGTGGCGTCAGCGGTGTTCAGCAGGTGAACGCCATTGGCCTTGGCGCGGTGGACCGAGTGACAGATGCCGCACTTGGCGGTCGTGCTGGCGTAGTTCGAGTGAACGCCACCACCGGCGGTCGCGTTGGTGTTCGCGAAGCCACTGGACTCAGCGGCGCTGCCGCCCTGGCCGAGCGTCTCGGAAGCAACGGCGGAAAGGCCGCTACCGGAGGTCGAGCCCCAGCTGTAGTAGTCAGCCTGGTAGTTCCAAGTCTTGGCAGAGGTCGCGGATGCGGCGGTCGCGAAGGCGAGGACGAGGACGACCGCAAGGGCGACGAGGATGATGCTCTTCTTCATGGATACTCCTTGAGTGTGAGTTACGGGGAAACGAGCTTCTTTCATATGCGCACCTCCTTCCCGAAGCTGGATTTTCACAGAACGCGATGACTTTGAGCTTGAGCGCAGAGCCTCGCGGTGCTGTACCTAGGTAGTTGACTTAACCAAACTGTACTCGCTTGAGGGTGCCTTCGCAATCCCTAATGGGGATTAATCTTTGGGTTTTCTCACGCTTGGGTCGAGTCATCGTTTGCAGCGCTGACGGCACCGTCTGGGTCGGCAGATCCTGCAAGCTGCGAGTCTGATTCTACCCCGCTGGAGGCCGAGTCTCCGGGCTCGATCGCGGCCGAATCCTGGGCGGACTTCGCGCGACGCTTCTGGATCGCCCTGACCACAAGCCAGATGATGATGGCGAGCAACAGCAGCAAGAACGGGAACAGGCAGGCGCGCAGCGGGCCGGCGAGGCTGCGGCGAATGCCTGCCAATGCACTACCGCCGGTATCGGGCAGCCTGATGATCTGTACGCGATTGTTCAGAGAGTCGGCTACGGTGAACCAGTCGTGCGCAGCGTCATAACTCACTCCCTGCGGGTAGAAGAACTGCCCATCCTCGACACCCGATGAACCGTACTTGCCGACAAATGCGCCGTCCTGGCTCTTGAACACCGCAAGCGAGCAATCAAACATATCGATGACCACGATCCGACCCGCAGCGTCCAGCGTGAGTTCCAGCGGAAGCTGCAGAGCCTGGTCACCCTTCAGAACCGCATCGTCGGCGATAGCGGGATCCAAGTTCTTCTCGACACCATCGCTCTTGGCGGTGTTGGCTGCGTTGCCCACACGATGAATCCACAGCCGCTCGCCCGTAGCATCGTAGGCGCTGAGACGGTTGTTGAAGGAGTCGGAGACGTAGATCTTGCCATCGTCTGCGATCGCAACACCGTGGACGTAGTCGAACTGGTCGTCACCCTGGCCACGTGCGCCCACTACCCGAATAGGCTTGCCGTCCTTCTCCAGAATCGCGAAACCGGAGATGGATCCGACCACGATCTGATCCTCGCTCACGTCGATGGACACCGGCGTCGGAATCTTGAAGGACCCGACATCTTGCCCACTGGCGTCAAGAACTCGAACGGTGTCGAGCGCGGTCTCACACACGTAGAACCGGCCGTCAGGCCCTATCGTGAATCGGCCGGGGTTGATCAACGGCGAGTCCTTAGGCCCCTTCATCTGGCCCAAGAACCGCCCATCGGATGAGAAATGAAACAGCGCTCGGTGAGCTCCGTCAATGACCCAGATGGTGCCATCGGACGCCGTAACTGCAGACTGTGCACGCTCAAGTGCACCCGTGGGCAACTTGTTGATTCCATAGATGGACCTAACCCAGGCGAGACCTGCCGTCTCCTGGGCTGCGCCACCCGACGGCTTGATCAGCCGGAAGAGCAAGAAGGCCTCACCACACAAGAGCAGGAGCAGGAATATGAGGATGACCGCGACAATGCGGCGTCCTTTGCGGGACTTGGTCTTTGCAGGCTTGTTCTGTACTGCCGCGTCTGCGGTATCGCTCATTGCTTCGACTCTCCGATCTTTTCGAGCCCGGCGAGTGCTTCCTTGTCACTGGGGATGAACTTCAGGGCCTTCTTGAAGTCGGCCGCCGCCCCCTTCTTGTCGCCTGCTTCGATCTTTGCAAGGCCGCGATCGACCAAGATGTCCGCAGCAGTTGGGAATTCCTTGATGTAGGTGTCGTACTCCTTGACCGCGTTCTTCCAGTCGCCCTGCGCCCGGTAGGCATCGGCCTTGACGAGCGCCATGGCGTACCAGTTCTCGCCGAGTCCATCGCTGAACGCTTCGGCGCGGGTCATCCCGCCGAGGCCCATTCGCTTATCCCAGTCGACCCTGATCACCTTCTGCGACGCGTTAGCGACGACGATGACCTTCTTGTAGTCCTCGCGGGCGTATGCGAGGCGCGCCTCCGCAAGTGCCGCATCTCCGGTGAGCGATGTGTCAACGCTCGCCTTGAAACGATCGAGGACCGTTTGGGCCTGGGTGTAGCGCTCGTTCGCGATGAGCGCGGCGATGTACTTACCCCACATGCCCGGGTCGGCCTTGCCGTCACGCACGGCTTCGCCTGTGACGGCGAGCTCCTTCTCATCGAGCGTCCGCGGTCCCGTGGGCGATGCAACGCCTGAAAGCAGCACGCCGATGCCGATAAGGAGCATCAGCACCGAGATTCCGAACGCGGCGAATGTCATGAACTTGACAGCCGGATCGGCCATCATGCTGGGCTTGCTGCGGGGCGCAGCGGGCTTCTCGGAAGCGATCTCTTCGATCGGCTCTTCGACGGGGGGTCCCGCGTCAGACATGTGATCCTCCTGTTGTTGGAACTCGCTCATCGTGTGGTCATCAGTAGGGAGACCGCGCGTTACTGTACTACAGGCTCGCGAGCCTGCACGAAATCTCCACGACGTTTGGGTGATCGACGACCAGGCAATTATGAGAGAGCTTTAAGCAAGATGTATGCCGATTAGGGCAGGACGCGACTGCGCCTACCGCACTCTCCCGCGGCAGAGGTTCTTGTTCAACGCCATGGGTCAAAAGCACCGAGTCGGACAAGAGCGGCTTGATACAGCCTGTCGGGCAGAGAACAGAACGCCTCGAGCGCCCATCGGTGGGTACTCACGAACCGCAGCACCGGGTTACGCCACAGATCCCGGCACACCGCAGACCGCTCCCATGCTCCGAATCGATCCCGCAGTAGCGAGAATGCGGCATCCATGAAGCGCCCCACGTCGCGCCCACTCGCGCGCGCGAACAGGTCCGGATATCGTCCGGCAATGAGGTGCGTGAGCGAGAGTCGCAGCAGGCCGTCACGGTTACCCGCGAAACGTCCCTCGGCGATGTACGCGTCGAGTACATCCCTGAAGCTCTCAATGAGGTCGAGATATCTGGCGCCGTAGTCGCCTGATATCGAGTCCGAGCGCTGCCTGCGGTACCGATACAGTGGTTCGTCGACCTTCTCGATCCGCTTCGACCCGGCCACAAGCCGGTACGTGACCGGAACATCTTCGAAGTAGCGCCCCACGGGGAACCGCATGCCCGCATCGGCAAACAGCTCGCGGGCATAGAGCTTGTCGCATGCACTCGCATCGACGCGGTAGATGAGCCGCGGCTCTTCGGCAAGCGAGTGGCCGAACACCCGCATGTCGGGCTCGGGATAGAAATCGCCAGCGGCCTGATGGTCGATGAAGTTCTCCATGCCGCACAAGACCAGGTCGGCGCCGGTTGCGATCGCTCGCGCATGAAGCTTCTCGAGCATGTCGACCGTGATGAGGTCATCGCCGTCCACGAACGCGAGGAACTCCCCCCGCGCCAGATCGATTCCGTGATTGCGCGCGTCCGAGAGGCCTCCGTTGGGCTTGTGAAGCGAACGGATGACGCCGGGATGTGCCGATGCATAGCGATCGGCGATTGCGGGAGTGGTGTCGGTGGACCCGTCATCAATGAGCACGATCTCGAAGTCCCGAAACGTCTGTGCGAGCACCGAGTCCAGGCACTCCGGAAGATAGTCCTCAACGTTGTAGGCCGGCACGATCACCGAGATCACGGGTGCGAGCTCAGCATTCATCGGGAGCCTCCGCGCAGCATCTCAAGCGGTACGGCGATGCGCGCCCGCAGCTGCAACCGGTCACGAGGCGAGAGCAGGAGCGCGTATGCGCAAGCCCAGTACGCGCCCACCGCCACGACGGCGATGACGCCGACTCCGAGCATGCTGCCCGCGAGCGGCGTCAAGGTACCCAACGCGGCGACACCGACAGCGACCGGTGCAAGCAAGTAGCCGGCAGCTGAAACCCCGATCCATCGGCTGAAGCCGACTCCCAGCTCGGGCAGAATGAGCCACGCGTACACCGGTAGTTCGAGGAACCCTGCCAGCACCGTCCCGAACGACACCCCAACCAGGCCGAACCGCGGCACGAGCATAACGCTCAAGATGACGTTGAGAAGTGCGAGCGCGAGACCGGGCGGCACCCAGAGTGCGATGCGCCCCTTCCCCATCAGCACGAGATCGCCGATGAGATAGAGCGGCACGAACACCTGGGCGACCACGAGCAGCCGCGCGAGCATGATGCTGCTCTCGAAGCCCGGACCGAACCAGAGCCTGATGAACGGGCCGGCGAGCACGACGAGTACGCAGATGATCGGCAGAACCGCGAGCACGACGTTTCGGCTCCCCCGCACAAACAGGTCGCGCAGGCCCTCATCGTCGTGCGCGGCGGCCATGCGCGACGCCACAGGCAGCACGGCCGAGATCGGCAGGCCGATCACCTGCGAGACGAGCATGCTGAGCTTGGCCGCGACCTCGTAGAGCGCGACGGCTAGCGGGCCGAGCATGATCGCCACGACGAGCCGGTCCGTCTGCTCACGATTCACGAACTGAGTGAAACTCACGGCGAAGATGGGGATGCCGCCCGAGACGATCTCCTCGGCGACGGAACGCTGAGGCATGACCGCCATGCGGCCCGCGGGCCGAACCGCGGCAAGGGCGAACATGTTGATGACCGATGCGACGAGCGAGATCGTGACGCCGAGCAGCATAAGGACGACCGGGCCCCGGTGCAGCACGAGTACCGTGCCGATGGCGGCCAGCGTGGCGAGTGTGGAGATCAGCGAGGTGCGTGCGACGAGGTCGTAGCGCTCCAGTCCCTGGAGCACCTGGGCGGCGACCGATGCAGGCCACGTCCAGAGCTGCAGGGCCGCCCCGATGAGCAGCAGCGTGCGGAGCAGCTCGGCTTGCTCGGCGCTGACGTTGAAGAGCGAGCCAGCGGCTAGCGCAATGGCGGCGATCACGCCTGCGACGACCACACCGAGCGCGAGCATGACCGCCACGGAGGTGACGACGACACGGGCGAACCCATCGGCGTCATCGAGCGAGACCCGTCGCGCCACGAGTCGCACGGTCGAGGCGCCGACGCCGAGGTCGAACATGACAGCGATCCCGGTCACGGTCATCGCGATGACGTACACGCCGTACTGCTCGATACCGAACGCCTTGACGAGCAGCGGGAAGAATACGAGCGTCGACACGAGTGATGCGAACTGAGCGACTCCGTTTACCGCGGTGTTGGCGACGATGCTCCGGCGGGGCGGCGGGGCGGCGGGGTCTTGGGATGCAGCGGTGTCAGGCGCAGAGTCCGCGGCGACCATGCGTCACTCGCCCGGGGTGGGCGGCTGACAGGCGACCCACTCGTCGATCGTGCGCTTGGAGCGGTCCCAGACGTAGGCCTCGCGGTGGTCGAAGTCGCAGTGACGGCACCACGGTACGGGCTCCATGAGGAACCGCATGATCTCGTAGGGATCCTCATCGATCGAGATCGAATCCGCCGGCCCGGCCTCTATGTCCGGCACGTCGTACTTGTTCTGGAAGATGTCGATGAATGCGATGTACGCGCAGGGATAGAGACGCCCATCCTTCATCACCGGACAGTTCATCACGCCGCGACACTGCCTGAATGAAACGGCCGCGTCCTGCGAACCGGTCAGGTCGATTGGGAGTTTGAAGAACTCCTCTCGCGGCTCGGTCCACTCGATGAGCACGCCGTGGTCGTTAGCAAGCCTGTCAATCTCCTCGCGCGAAGCGCCCACGGGGTAGTCATCGCACAGCAACCACGCACCCGTTACGCGCATGGCGTCCCAGAACTCCTCGCCCATCCGGTTGACCATCACGCCGTTGGTCATGAGGTTGATGCGCGAGTTGGGGAAGTGATCGCGCGTTGTCTCGATGAACGCCGGCAGTTCGGGATGGAGCAGCGGTTCGCCGCCGAGCAGGTAGATCTCGGTGATGTCGGAGAACACGTGCGTGAGGCGGTCGAGTTCGCCACGATACTGCCCGATGTCGCTGAAGTGCTTCTCGGAGATGTTGCTGAAGTGTGTGCATCCGCGGCAGTTGAGGTTGCAGTGATCGGTCACGTGGTAGAGCAGCCGATGCAGGACCGGAGGCCGGCGCAGGACGTAGCGGCGCCACGCGAACTCGAATGGCCCGCTGCGCGACACGAAGCCCGGCACATAGTGCCGCCGCATGATGGAGTCCTTGACGCCGTCGACAAACGACGCAGGAAGCACCGCGCGCACTGCTCGGCGCAACGGCGCCGGTATCGAGGTGAAGATGCTCACGCGACTAAACCGCGCCCAGGTCCTCCGGCAGCGCGATGTGGCCTGCGACGGCGGTGGCGGCGGCTACGGCAGGCGATGCGAGGTAGACCTCGCTGGTAGGGTCGCCCATGCGGCCGACGAAGTTGCGGTTGGTGGTTGCGAGCGCGCGCTCCCCTGCAGCCAGGATGCCCATGTGGCCACCGAGGCACGGTCCGCAGGTGGGCGTTGACACCGCAGCGTTGGCGTCGAGGAATATGTCGAACAGGCCCTCGTGCATCGCCTGGCGGTAGATCTCCTGCGTGGCGGGGATGATGATGCAGCGGATGTTCTCGTGGACGACGCGGCCCTTGAGAATCGACGCGGCGATGCGCATGTCTTCGATGCGGCCGTTCGTACAGCTGCCGATGACGACCTGGTCGACCCAGATGTCACGGGCGTCTGCGGCCGGGCGCGTGTTGCTGGGGAGGTGCGGGAAGGCGACCGTGGGAACGATTGTGGACGCGTCGATCTCGATGACCTGCGCGTAGACCGCATCGGGATCGCTGAAGTACTCGACCGCGGTGCGCTCGAATCGGCCCTCGACGTAGGCGCGAGTCGTGTCATCGACCGCGATGATTCCGGACTTTCCGCCGGCCTCGATGGCCATGTTGCAGATCGTCATGCGGTCATCCATACCGAGCGACTCGATGGTGTCGCCGGTGAACTCCATCGCCTGATAGAGCGCGCCGTCGACGCCGATCATGCCGATGATGTGCAGGATGATGTCCTTGCCGCACACCCAGGGGCCGAGCTTGCCGGTGATGTTGAACTTGATGGACGCCGGCACCTTGAACCACGCCGAGCCGGTCGCCATACCGGCTGCGGCGTCCGTGGAGCCCACGCCGGTCGAGAACGCGCCGAGCGCTCCGTATGTGCACGTGTGCGAGTCGGCGCCGATGATGACGTCACCGGGGCCGACGACACCCTGCTCGGGAAGCAGAGCGTGCTCGACTCCCATGCAGCCCACCTCGTAGTAGTGCGAGATTCCCTGTGCGCGCACGAAGTCGCGCATGATCTTGGCCTGCTCGGCGGACTTGATGTCCTTGTTGGGTGTGTAGTGATCGGGAACGAGCACCACCTTGTTCGCATCCCAGACGCTGCCGGCTCCCGTCTTCGCGAACTCACGGATCGCGATGGGTGCGGTCACGTCGTTGGCGAGCACGATATCGAGCGCACAGTTGATGAGCTGCCCGGGCTCGACCTCGGGCAGACCAGCGTGCGCGGCGAGGATCTTCTCGGTGATGGTCATGGGACGGGTCATACGTGGCTCCTTACAGCGAGAACGTGTAGAGGGATTCTAGCAGGGACGAACCGGAGTCGGGACCGTCTCGGCGGTGCAAGTCAGCGGATTGAACGCACGCCACGCATCAGGGAGGCCGCGACGACCGAGCGCGCCCACGCCAACCGCGCCACGAGCGGCGCGACGCCGTGCAGGATGCGTGCCCGGCGGTACTCATCGGCGGTCACCGCGAGCTGGCGGGAACTCGAACCGCCGAGGCTGTAGGCGACGAGCGGCTGCGCGATGTGCACCGCGCGCAGGCCGGCCTCGAAGAAGCGCAGGTAGAACTCGTAGTCGGCAGCTACGCGGTAGGTCTCGTCGAACGGACCGAGGCGATCGAATGCGGCCTTCGAGAAGGCGCAGGCCTGGTGGCACACGGGTAGCTCGCGTGGAATCCCGCCGACGAGCCGTGGAGCGAGTAGCGCCGGCTGTGGACGGGTGCGGCCGTCGGGTTCGACCACGACCGCGTCGCCGTACACGAGATCGGCGCCGTCGGCCCCGGGCGCAGCCGCAAGCGCCGCGAGCGAGCCATCGAGCAGCCGGTCGTCGGCGCCGAGCACGAGCACGTGCGTGCCGGTGGCTCGTGCGACGCCGACGTTCAGCGCGTCGTAGATGCCGTCATCCGGCTGAGACGTGTGCGAGAGCCGACCGCCGAAGCGCTCGGATGCGGCATCGAGCAGCGCAACCGTGCCGTCGGTCGACCCGCCGTCAACCACGATGTACTCGTGCAGGGCGTCACCCTGAGCGAGTACCGACTCGATGGCATCGCCGATGACCGGCGCCGCATTCAGGCATGCCGTGATGACGGTGAGCCTCATTGCGCGCTCCCCTGGCCGGAAACACAGCGCGCGGGCATCCGCTCGGCCATCGCGAGACGGCGCTGCTCTGCGCGCGCGCCCCATGAGCCCTCGTTCTCGATGGCGGTGCGCCCGGCGGCGCCGAACGCGCGGACCGCCTCGGTGTCGGCCGCGAGCTGCGCGACCGCACGAGCGATCGCGCCGGCATCGCCCGGAGGCACCACGATTCCGGCGCCGTAGCGGCGGATCACGTTGCCTACGCCCGGATAGTCGGTGCCGATGACCGGCACGCCGCACGACATCGACTCGTACAGCTTGAGCGCCGAGAAGCCGGTCTCCCCGCGATCGGGGGTGTACTGCACCGACGTGGACGCCAGACACTGCGAGATGACGCCCGGCAGCTCCTCGTAGGGCAACCGGCCGAGGTAGTGCACCGAGCCATCCGTCGCATCGGTCACGGCCTGCTCGACGACGGGACGCCGCTCGCCATCGCCAACGAAGACGAGGTCGACCCCCGCAGGCCATGCGGGATGGCGCTTGGCCTCGGCGAGGAACTCCAGGCCTTGCCACGGCGCGAACTGTCCGAAGAAGAGCACGAAGCGGTCGGGAAGGCCGGGGCGCGGCGTGGCGTCGGGTCGGAACAGCGACACGTTCGCGCCGTTAGGGCTGATGCAGATGCGCTCGTGATGCGTCTCGTGCTCGAGCCAGATACGTTGTGGCTCCGTCCCGCAGAAGACGAGCGTTGCGTCACGATACTGCGCCCGCTGCATCTGCTCGAACACAGGTCGTCCGAGCCGAGCAGCCGGCCACGCGATGAAGAGGTCCTCGTAGGTCCCGTTGCACTCCTGGAAGACGGGTATGCCCGCACGCCGTGCCCAGCGCGATGCTGGGTAAGCCATCGTATGGCCGCGCACGTAGAGCGCGTCGTACGTGCCTATCGCGTCCTTGAGCGCACGCTGCACACGCCACATCTCGCGAGCGCGACCGAACGGACCGGGCGCGCCGGTCGATGGGTAGCGCGGAAACCAGGTGTCGACCGCCCAGCCGCTGCGCTCCCACCCGCCGATGATCTCGCGCACCGCCGCCCAGCTGTCCTGCCCTTCGGATACCGCCTGTAGGCTGAGGTAGGCGATTCGCGCGCCCGGCTCGAAGTCCGCGGCGCTGAGCTTCGAAGCCGACGTTGGCGAGGGCGCTGCGGCCCTGCGTGACCGCCCCACTTCGCGATAGAGGTCCCAGACCTGATCCGCGACGCGATCAATAGAGTAGTTCGCGAGCACGCGCTCACGCGCCCGTCTGCCCATCGATGCGCGCTCCTCGGCGGACAGGGCCGCGAGGTGCAGCCAGGCGTCGGCCAGCGCGGACGCGTCGTTGGGCGGCACGATGATCCCCGTATCTCCGACGATCAGCGCAGAATCGCCTACGTCGGTCGCCGCGCATGGCGTACCACACGCCATCGCTTCGATGAGCACGAGCGGGAACGCCTCGCCCAGCGATGAGGACGTTGCGACATCGAGCGCGGCCATGACCCTGGGAACGTCACTGCGCGGTCCGATGAGTACGACCCGCTCGGGGTGTGGTGTGGCCTCGCGCAGCTTCGGCAGCAGCCAGTTTGCATCGGTGACGTCGCGACCGGCCAGCACGAACTGCGCATCCCCGCCCCGCTCGAAGAACACGCGCACGGCGTCGAAGAAGCCCGGGTGGTTCTTCTGCGAGTCGACTCGGGCGACCAAGCCGAGCAGGAAGCGGTCGTGGGGCACGCCGAGTTCGTCTCGGATGGCGCGACCCGCGTCGTCGTCGGGCGTGAAGCGATCGGTGTCGACGCCGTTCGGGATGACGCGGACCTTGCGGGCGACGTACCCACGCGCCACGTGATTGCGTGCTCCTGCCTCCGAGCACGACACGATCACATCAGGCACAACATGCGAGAGCAGCGCGCAGGCGCGGACCACGGTGCGCGTCTGCAGGCGCACCCGGTCCGGCGACAGGTCGGAGTTGTGCAGGTGCCAGATGACGCGTCGGACGCCGGCGAAGCGCGCCGCGAGTCCGCCCATGAGGTCGGCATGGTAGAGCCACGTGTGGACGATGTCGGGCCGATACGCGCGAAGCTCCGAGGTGAGTCGGAGCAGTGCCGTCAGGCTCGGACGGCCCGCGAGCATATGCAGACCGGTGACGGTGATGCCCATCGCCTCGATCCGCTCGGCGATGGGGCCGCCGTCGATGAGTGAGAACACGCGGAACTCGACACCATCCGGCGCATGCGTGAGCAGCTCGGCAAGGAACGTCTCGGCGCCTCCGACCTCAAGGCCGGTGATGACGATGGCGACCTTGGCGGGCAGACCGTCGGCGGCCGTGTGTGCCGGGACGGTCACTCGTCCGCATCCCCCGGCGCGTGGGAGTCGTCCCGCGTGCTCGACGTCGCTTCTGCGAGGCGCGACTCGAGAATCGCCATGCTCCGCGCCAGCGTCGCGAGCTTCTCCTCCACGTCCTTGAAGCGCGCGTACACGGCGAGCAAGGCGACGACGAGGCCGGCCACGGTGGCGTACAGGAGCAGGTCGGCACCACGGCCGACGCCGAGGAAGTTCGCGAAGACGGTGAGCTCATCGGGGAAGAGCACGGCGAGGATCGCGGCAAGAACGAACAGGATGAGCAGGATGCGCTTGCCCGCGCTGGCCAGTGTTGTTCGGCCGGCGCGCAGCACGTAGATGAGGATCGCCAGGAACACCCCGACGAGCAGGAACTTGATGAGCATCTACTTCCTCCTGAACGCACCGATGAAGCTGTCGAACAGTATGTTGACACCGTTGACGATGGACTGCCCTTTGGCAACCGAGTATTCGGTGTAGGCGATGTGGACCGGGAACTCCCGATACGCCAGACCACTGGCAGCAACGGCTCCCACGATCTCGGAAGCGTGCGCCATGCCGTTCTCGCGCAGATGCAGCGTCTCGGCGAAGCGTCGGCTGAACGCGCGCAGCCCGTTGTGCGCATCGGTGAGCCGAAGTCCGGTGGACGCGTTGACCGAGAATCTTGCGAGCGCGAGAGCGATACGCTTGCTGGCCGGCACGTTCGAGCGGTCGTCGAGGAAGCGCGAGCCGAGCACGATGTCTACGGGTTCGGCTCGCATGAGCTCGACCATGCCGAGCGCATCGGCGGGGTCGTGCTGCCCGTCTGAGTCGAACGTCACAAGGTAGCGGACCTCGGGGTAGAGTAGCGCTCGCTCGATGCCGGTCTGAAGAGCCGCACCCTGTCCGAGGTTGACGGGATGACGCACCAGCACGGCGCCGGCAGCAACGATCTCGGTGGCCGAGTCGTCGAGCGAACCGTCGTCGACGGCGATGATGCGTGGGAAGGTCGTCAGGAGGTCGGCCAGTACCTCGCGTACCACGCGCTCCTCGTTGAAGACGGGCACGATGATGGCGACGTCGGAGTTGCTCGTCGAGTTGTCCACGTTCGGGTGCACACCAGCCTCGCGAACCGTGATGCTTGCAGGATGCCGCGCATGAGTGGGCCTCGGCGGCGGGTTCATCATCGCAGATGAGCCGCGAGCGGGCATCTGCCGCTATACTCACCTGTTGGACGCCCGCGAATGTCGAAAGGCCCCCTTGTGAAGCTGTTTGAAGGCAAGCGCATCCTCGTCACCGGCGGTACCGGATCCCTGGGTCAGGTGCTCACTCGTCGCCTCATGTCCGGCGCTGAAGGCGTGCCCGAGAGCGTGACCGTGTTCTCCCGCGACGAGGCGAAGCAGCACTACATGCGCCTCGACTTCATGCACAAGAGCGTGGCCACCGATGAGGTCATCTTCGAGAACGCCCGCAAGCGCTTGCGCTTCATGATCGGCGACGTGCGCGACTACGCGAGCGTCGTGCGCGCCGCCAAGGACGCCGACATCGTGTTCGCCGCAGCGGCGCTGAAGCAGGTCCCGAGCTGCGAATACTTCCCCTGGGAGGCCGTGCGCACCAACATCGAGGGCGCCGAGAACCTCGTGCGCGCGATCGCCGAGAACGACCTGCCCATCGAGACCGTCATGGGAATCACCACCGACAAGGCGTGCAAGCCGGTCAACGTCATGGGCATGACCAAGGCCATCCAGGAGCGCGTCTACATCAACGGCAACCTGCGCGCACCCAACACCCGCTTCATCTGCGCTCGCTACGGAAACGTGCTCGCCTCGCGCGGCTCGGTCGTGCCACTCTTCCTCGACCAGATCGCAAAGGGCGGACCTGTCACCATCACCACCGAGGACATGACCCGCTTCCTGCTCACACTCGAGGACGCCGTCGACACGATCTTCGCCGCCGTGCGCGCCGCCGCCCCGGGCGAGACATACATCCCGCAGTGCCCGAGCGCGAAGATGACCGACCTTGCCGCCTATCTCATCGGCGAGCGTGACATCGAGACGGTCATCACCGGTATCCGCCCCGGCGAGAAGATCCACGAGATCCTGCTCTCCGAGGAGGAGTCGACCCGCACCATCTCCGGGCACGAGGGCTACTACGCTCTGCGCCCGATGCTGCCCGAGCTCGCGGGCTCCGTGTCCGAGCCGGCGCTCGTCGGCGACTACAGCTCGGAGAACGCCTTGATGACGCACGCCGAGCTCGCCGCGTTCCTTGAGGCGAAGATTCCCGACGTCATCGGCGCGGGCTACCTGGAGGCGTAACAGCCCGGTGAGCCCCTCGCTGTTCGCGCGGTTCCTAAAGCGCTGGTGGCCAGTGTGGGCTTCGATGCTGCTCGCGACCGCGACCTTCTCGGTGGCGGTTTCGACGTACCCGACTCCCCCTGTCATCAGCGATGCAGTGGGCTACGCGAGTACCGCCCACACCCTTGTGACGAAACACCTCTACGCCTACGCGAACGCTTCGGGCCAGCCCGACGCCCTCGTCATGCCGGGGTATCCGTTGTTCGTCTCGGCGTTCTATATTTCGCCGGGTGCCGACACGATGCACCAGGTCGTTCGCGATCGGCACCCGTGGCTGCTTGGAAGTCAGCTGCTACTCGCCGTCCTCACGGTCGGGCTGGTCGCCGCGGCCGGCATGGCGATCGGCAAGCGCAGCCTTGGCGCACTCGCGGGGTTCATGGCCGCGCTGTACCTGCCTCTTGCGTGGTCGTCTTCGGTGATACTCACCGAGTCACTTGCCGTGTTCCTGGTCACGCTGCAGCTGCTCCTGGCGCTTCGACTACTACGCGACCCCGAGCCTCACTCTGGCTCCTTCGCAGCGCTTGGCGTGGTGACCGGCCTGGTCACCATCGTGCGGCCCGTCTACCTCCCCTGGCTCCTCGTGCCGCTGGCACTGTTCGCATTGAGCCGCAAGGCCTCGCCGCGGTCGACGGTCAAGCTGGTGGGCATCTGCCTGCTCGGCCTTCTCGCCGTGCTGGCGCCCTGGACGATTCGAAACGCAGTGGTCTTCAACCGCTTCATCCCCCTGACCGCCGAGTGGGAAGGCAAACGTCTGAGTATGGCGCGGGCCATCCTCGACAGCGACGACCCGCAGCGAAGCTCAGACGAGCAGGCCGCATCTGCAGCGGCGATCGCGCACGGGGAGGACGGCGACGCTGCCGCTCTCCGAGTCAGACTGCGACGGCAGATCGCGAGCGACCCCGTCGGCCTGATTGCCCGGCGTCTGTCGTTCAGCTGGACCTCGCTACATACCCCGCACGCGGCCCCCGTGGACCAGTTCTTGATGCAGCGCGATAGCCCTGAGGCTGCCTCTGTCGCCGGGGGCGTCGCCTTCCAGCCACCGCCCGCTCAGCTCACGCGAGCGTTCCGATGGTCGATCGACTCGACGGTCATCTACCAGCAAGTGCTCGTGTGGCTCGCTCTGATCGGACTTCCGTTCGTCTGGCGACGCCCCCGGCTACTTCTCGTGTGGTCGTTCGTCTTCTACTCCGTTGCGCTCTACACGGCGATCTTGTTCCAGCCACGCTACTTCTTCCCGACGATGCCAGCGGTGATCCTGTTGGCCGCCGTGACGATCGCCGGCATTGCCGGCCTGCTGCGACGTCTTGTGCGCCGCAATGCTCCCGAATCAACGACGGATACAGCCAGCATCTGAGCCTCGGCTCGGCATGATTGGCTATACTCGGTGCGACCGCTGACAGACTCGCCGCGAACCTGTGGAGCCACCACATGACCAAGGTCCTCACCCTGCTCGGCACGCGTCCCGAAGTCATTCGCCTCTCGCGTGTGATCGACGTGCTCGATGCCACGTGCGACCACGTGCTGGCCCACACCGGCCAGAACTACGACGACCGCCTCTCGGGCATGTTCTTCCGCGAGATGCGCGTACGCGAGCCCGACGTCCACATGGGCGTGCGCGGAACCAGCTTCGCCGATCAGATCGGCCAGATCATCGCGAAGTCCGAGGAGCTGCTCGCCGCCGAGAGGCCCGACTCGGTGCTCATTCTTGGCGACACGAACACCGGCATCGCCGCATTCGTCGCCAAGCGCATGGGTATCCGCGTCTGCCACATGGAAGCCGGCAACCGCTGCTTTGACGACCGGGTGCCCGAAGAGGTCAACCGCCGCGTCATCGACCACTCGAGCAGCGTGCTGATGCCCTACACCTACCGCTCCGCCGAGAACCTCGTTCGTGAGGGCATCGAGCGCCAGCGCATCTACGTCACCGGCAACCCCATCAAGGAAGTCCTCGACTTCTACGCACCCGAGATCGACGCCGCCGACCCCTTCACCGAGTTCGGTGTCGAGCCCGGCAAGTACTTCCTCGTGACCGCACACCGTGCCGAGATGACCGACGTGCCCGAGCGGCTCGCCTCACTGGTCGCGGCCCTCAACGCCGCAGTCGAGAAGTATGGGATGCCGGCGGTCTGCTCGCTGCACCCACGCACCGCCGACAAGATGAAGGCGTTCGGTGTTGCCGAAGGCGCCGTGAAGTTCGTGCCGCCGATGGGGCTCTTCGACTTCGTTCGCCTCGAGAAGGAAGCGTTCTGCGTCCTCTCGGACAGTGGCACGGTGCAGGAGGAGTGCTGCATCTTCGGCGTCCCGACGGTCACCATGCGTGACGTCACCGAGCGCCCCGAGACGATCGAGTGCGGCAGCAACCTGCTCGCCGGAGTCGAGGCGGACCGCATTCTGCCCGGCATCGACCTCGCGGTTCGGTCGAAGGGCACCTGGACTCCCCCGGCCGAGTACCTCGCCGACAACGTGAGCGACACCGTCGCCCGCATCGTGCTGGGCATCGCGTGAGCGACTCGGCTCGAATCCTCGTCGTTGGCGCGAGCGGCATGCTCGGCCATGAGGCCGTGCGCGTACTCGCACCCGACTTCGAGGTGTGGGGCGCGTGCCGCAACCCGGCAGCCCTCCCCGACCTCGGCGTGCCGAGTGGCCGGATGCTTTCCGGCCTCGACGCCTCGGACATGCAGTCCGCCTACACGCTCATCGAGCGCGTGAAGCCCGACCTCGTCATCAACGCCGTCGGCATCGTCAAGCAGCGCGCCGAGGCCAAGGCCGCGATTCCCTCCATCGAGATCAACGCGCTGTGGCCGCACGTGCTCGCCGACGCGTGCGCGGAGCACGGTGCGCGGATGGTGCACGTGAGCACCGACTGCGTCTTCTCGGGCTCTCGCGGCGGCTACACAGAAGCCGACGTCCCCGACGCCTTCGACCTCTACGGTCGCTCGAAGCTACTCGGCGAGGTGGCCGACCGCGAGAACGCCGTGACCCTTCGTACGTCGATCATCGGCTGGCAGTTTGGCGCGCAGACGGGCCTCGTCGGCTGGTTCGCCGAGCACCACGACGAGCCGCTTCTCGGCTACACCAAGGCGGTGTTCTCGGGATTGACGACCCGCGCGCTCACCGAGCTCATCCGCGACGTCGTCATGCCGGATGCGAGCCTCTCAGGCCTGTGGCACGTCTCGGCGGATCCGATCGACAAGTTCACACTGCTCACGCAGCTCGCCGAGAAGCTCGGCTGGGCGCTGGACATCACGCCCGTGGCCGAGCCGGCCATCGATCGGTCGCTCGACAGCGAGCGCTTCCGCGCCCGCACCGGCTGGCAGCCGGCGAGCTGGAACGAGATGCTCGCCGAGCTGGCAGCCGACTACGAGGGCTAGGCCTAGCGGGACCAGCCGACGCTTGGCCCGACTCCGATCGTCCACTCGGGTGCAAGCGTCTCGACATAGTCGGTGAAGACGCGCGCTCCCTCAGGGCCGACCGCGATGCTGTCGATGTACCAGCCCTCGCCATAGGTGTAGGCGTCGGTGACGTAGTCGAACCTGAGCTGAATCGACTGGCCAGCGTAGGCGGCCAAGTCGAAGCGTGCATCGACCCAGCCGTCGCTCACCCCGGTGATCCCGTTGCCAATATTCTGTCCGCTGGGGTTCTCATTCGTGGTCATGCCGTTTGCGAGAGGCGTCCATGTCTGGCCGCTGTCCGTCGAAACCTGAACGTAGCCGTAGTCCCAGCCGAGCTCGATGTCGTAAAGCGTCTTGAAGTCGAGATAGGACGCGGCCGGCAACGTTCCCGGTACCGCGAGCGTCAAGCTCGTCTCGATGTACTCACCGTCGTTGCCGATGCCGGACTTCCACATGTACGAACCCTCATACGCGGGCATAGGGATGGTGTTGGCGCCGTGGCAGTTTGCGCACTTGCCCGCCGGGTAGTAGCTGGAGAGCCCGGCCTCAACGTAGAACTGGATGTGGCACATCTGGAGCGCGCAACCGTACGGGATCTCGGTGCCTGCTGGTGCGGTACGAACCTGCCCGTGGGCGTCCATCGCATTGGTTCCGGCGATCTGCGTGCCGGTCCTGCTCACGCGGCCGGCATCAAAGGGACGTGACGCCTCGTGCCGGGCGCGGACAGCGGTGTATCGAGCACTACCGACGACAGCGTGGCTGTCGTCATGACAGCTGCCGCAGGTTCCGTCCCATGTCCCGCTGAGCGCGGCGAACTTCGCACTCGTGTGGCATTCCTCGCAAGTGACCGAGAGCGCACGCTCGATACGCGGCGTGAGCGCCGTGTCCCATCCGCCGATCTTGCGGTTGTGCTCCTGGACGAGGTCGGTGGTGTGGCACGTCGTGCGCTCGTAGCCTGCGCCGCCCGGTGTGACGGAACAGCCGAGCCCAGTCGGCGCGGAGACCTTGAGCGTCTCGTCGACCGCATGTGGCGCCAGTGTTGCCTCTGCAGAGTGCTGTTGCCTACCGGCGACCGAGTGACACCCGCTTGTCGCACACGACTTGTCCCAGACTCCCACGACGTCGCTTCTCGGCGACGGGTGGCAGTCGGCACACACGAGCGCGTTATCGGGGGCCGAGGTCGTCTTGCCATGCTCGGTCGCCAGATCCCCGCTGTGGCAGCTTGAGCAGGCGGTCCCGTACGCGTAAGCCGGGTTCACGAGCTGACCAGCGTGCATCTGAGTCGGCAGGAGCGCCATCGTCCACGTGCCGGTCATGGTGTCTGTCACCGAACCGGCGTGCTGCTCGGCATCGTAGCCATGATTGGTGGTGGTCTTGTCTGCGTGGCAGCCACCGGTACTGTCGGTGCCACACGAGTCAGCACCCACGGTTGCGGGACGAGCATCCATCGTCGTGTGACAGCCGGTGTTCGCGCAAGAGCTCGCGGTGAAGGCGCCACCGGACTGGCTCTTCTCGTGGAGCAGAGCAAGATCGGTGTAGTCGTGGCATCGCGCGGTCGAACCTGCACATCCACGCGTTGTCGAAACCGTGTGAGCAGTCGAGTACGCGTTGTGCGCCGTCGCTGTTCCCGTGTCATGACAGTCAGTGCAGCGTGAGTTGGCCCATCCGGCGGCGATGACCGCCTTGGAGCCGAGGGTGGTATCGGAGTGGCACTCGACGCATGTGACCGAACCGCCGGAAGCCGTGGTCGTGGCGTGAGCAGTCAAGAGGGTCGCCGAGTGACACGCGCTGCACTCCTTGCCGCCTGCGGGAACCGGACCGTCGACACCGGTGCCCTGCGCCAGGGCCGTGAACGGCGTGGCCGTGTGCGTCGCGTCGTCGCCCGTGATACCGGGATGGAAGCCGCCCGCGGTGTGGCAGCCCGCGCAGTCAGCGGTCTTGTTCCAGTTGCTGATCTGAGAATGGCACCGTGCACAGGACGGATCCGGGTGAACCGCATGGCAGCTCACGCAATCCGTGGGCGACGTGTACATACGGTCGCTGTGTATCTCGGTGAGCCATCCCTCATGACAGCCGGTGCACTCGGTGCTCGCGGCAGTGGGCGTGTGGGCGGTGTCCCGGTTCGAGTGGATCTTCTCAGTGCCCGCCGGCGCGCCATGATATGCCGGGTGACAGGTTGTGCACCGTGCCGTTGCGGTCGTCCAGTTGATGCGGGATGGATTGTCGTTGTTGTGGCACAGGGCGCACACCGTCGCGTACTGCGGCCGCTCGCTGCCTGCGCCCGCATAGAGCGCATGTGCGTCGATCAGGCTACGAGAGGCCGGGTGGCAGCCGAAGCAGCTGCCCACACTCGGTGAGGTATGCGCAGTCGCGATGCCTGTATGGAAGTCCGTGCCGTCGACCAGGTGGCACCCGCCAGCCTGTCCGCACGTCTTGATGGTGGGCTTCTCAGCCTGCGCGCCGTAGTTGTGGCAACCGGTGATAGCGCACCCGCTCGCGTTCTTGTGCAGGGAATGCAGGTCAGCCGTCGCATGACAGCCCGATCCGGACGCCGCGCATCCCGCAGTCGATGTCGCCGTGACGACCGGAGCCGTCGTGGCGTGCTGCGGGGCAGAGCTTGCCGGCGCATGACATGCGGCACACTGGCGGCTCGTCCAGTTCGCGACAACCTGCGCGGAGCCGGATGCACGCGTGTCGCTGTGACACTCGCCACAGGAGACCGTCGTGCCGTACGGCGAGCCCGCGACAGCGCTGACACCCGTGTGCTGGCCGACAAGCCCACTCGCCGCGTCATGACAGTTGGAGCAGGTCGCGGAGGCGCTGCCGCCGCTCGTCACGGTCGCGGTCATCGCGATAGCCGTGTGCACGCCGGCCGAGTAGTGCAGTGAGCCGAGGTTAGCGGTGTTCGGGGCGCCAACGTAGCTACCGTCGTGGCAGCTGACGCACTCCTTGGTACCCGCGTATCCGGGCTTGGAGGGCGATGCATGGCAGGCCCCGAACAGGCAGCCCGCTGTCGGGTGATAGGGCGTGAACGACGCATGGGTTGCATCCGTGCCGTGACACCCCGCCCCCGAGTTGGTGCAGCCTGAGTCACCGGCGGCATTGAGATCAGATGCACCGGTGAAGGCGTGCAGGCTCTCGTGATCGGCACCGGGGTGGCAGGCCGCGCACTCGCTGTTGCCGGCGTTGATAGCTGCGCGGACCAGTGGGTCGGTGGTGTCATGACAGGTAGCACATGTCATGAGAGCTCCAGTGGAAATGGTGCGTCCGTTGTGCTCGATGGTGATCTCAGCGTTGTGACACGGCACGCACGTCGAGGCGACCGCATTGGTGTGCATGTCGGAAGGCGTACCCGCATGACCCCAGCTGACCTCATGGCAGTTCGCGCAGGGGTGCTCGTGCTCGTCGAGTGCCGAGCCCGGTATGTGGCAGCTGTCGCAGTTGACGTAGGTCACAGGCATCTCAGAGCCGATGACGGTGACCGGTGTGAAGCTCGCTGAGATGGTGTGGGGTGCGGTGACGTTTGAGAAGGTGTAGGTCGACACCGCTCCCACACTCGTGCCGTCCACGGTGACGTTTGCGATCTGATAACCGGCAGCAGGGGTGATGGTGTAGGCCTGGCTCGTGCCCTCGGTGACACTCGTGGCACCGGCGGGGCTCACGGAGCCGTTCGCCCCCGAGCTGGCGGTGATGGTGTGGGATGCCGGCGGGATGACAGGATCTGAG